>JBBRIV010000412.1:0-1504 GCA_038220425.1 Candidatus Limnocylindrales bacterium | reverse complement strand
TCCTGGAGACCTCGCGCACGGCCCAGGGCGATCTGGAGGTGGCGCTCCTGCGCCGGGCCCAGGCCGACTCGCGCTACCAGGTCCTGGTCGAACGAGTACCCGCAGCCGTGTACATCGACGTGGCCGATCGCAACGTGACCGATGGCGGCCGGCTGGCCTACATGAGCCCCCAGATCGAGGCGATCCTGGGCTACCCGCCGGCCGATTTCCTGGCCGATCCCGAGCTGTGGCCGGGCCTGATCCACCCGGCCGACCGAACCGTCGCCCTGGCGGCCTACGCCGAGCACTGGCGGACCCAGAAGCCGCTCCGGATCGACTATCGGATGATTGCCGCCGACGAGTCGATCGTGTGGGTGCACGACGAGGCCTATGCCCTGGAGGGCGAGTCGCCCGACGGTAGCCGCACCTCGCAGGGCCTGCTGGTCGACACGACCGAGCAGAAGCGCCTCGAGGCCCAGCTCCTGCACGACACTCTCCACGACCCCCTGACCGGCCTGGCCAACCGGGTCCTCTTCCGGGAGCACGCCGACCGGGCGCTGGCCCGCTCGCGTCGGCGCCGGACGAGCGTGGCCCTGCTCTTCCTCGACCTGGACGACTTCAAGGTGATCAATGACTCGCTCGGCCACCGGGCCGGCGACCGCCTGCTGATCGAGGTCGCTCGCCGTCTCTCGAACGCCCTGCGCTCCGAGGACGTGGCCGCCCGGCAGGGCGGCGACGAGTTCTCCATTCTCGTCGATCGGGTGTCGGGGGTCGAGGAGGCCGAGGCGCTGGCCGACCGACTGACCCTCGAGCTGGGCCGGCCGATCGAGCTCGAGGGCCGCCGTTTGGTCGTCCGGGCAAGCATCGGAATCGCCCTCGCCCGCGGCTCCGCCACTCGGGCCGACGACCTGCTGGCCCACGCCGACGCGGCGATGTACGCGGCCAAGGCCCTGGGCAAGGCCCGCCACGCCGTCTTCGACCCATCGATGCGCTTGCAGGCCCAGGGCCGGCTGGAGCTCGAGGCGGCCCTGCGGGGGGCGATCGAGAACGAGGAGTTCGAGGTCCACTACCAGCCCATCGTGAGCCTGCCGTCGCTGCGGATCGTGGGCTTCGAGGCGCTCGTCCGCTGGCGCGACCCGGTCCGCGGCCTGATCCCTCCGGATGAGTTCATCCCCCTGGCCGAAGCGACCGGCCTGATCGTGCCGCTCGGCCGGCTGGTCACCAGCGAGGCCTGCCAGCGCCTGCGCGAGTGGCGTCTGAGCGGGCCGGGCCGGCAGGACCTCACGGTCAGCGTCAACGTGTCGGCCCGCCAGGCCATCGAGCCGGGCTTCGCCGCCGAGGTGCGCGCGATCCTGGGCGCGACCCAGCTCGAGCCGGCCGCCTTGATCCTCGAGATCACCGAATCGCTGACCCTGCACGAGTCGGCCACGAGCGACGGCTCGCTCCGGCAGCTGCGCGACCTGGGCGTGCAGCTCGCGATCGACGACTTCGGGACGGGCTTCTCGGCCCTCGAGTACTTCAAGCG
>JBBRIV010000411.1:0-1506 GCA_038220425.1 Candidatus Limnocylindrales bacterium | reverse complement strand
CGACCGCCCGGACCGATCGCGAGGCGGCGGTCGCCTGGGACCTCAAGCTCGAGGGCCGGCGCCGCTTCGACATCCGGATCACCCTGATCCTGGAGCCGGCCATGGGCCTGATCAGCTGGGTCCATTTCGCCCCGCCGATCGGCGACGGCCTGCGCAAGTCGTATTACCGGCTGCTGCGCTGGAACGACGAGTTCCCGTTCGTCAAGTTCGCCCTGGCCGAGGATGGCCGGCCGATCCTGAGCACCGAGATACCGGCCCGCATCCTCGATCGGGACGAGCTCGGCGTGGCGCTCACCCGGTCGCTGGCCATCTGCGATGCGCTCCTCGAGGAATCGGCCGGCTGGCTGTGGATCGGCGGCCGGATCCCGGACCCGGGCGAGCGGGTCGGGCGCAATCCCGAGCTGTTCGAGCGCTTCGCCAGCCGCCTGCCGGAGCTGCTCGGGTCGTGATCCAGGTCCGCCGCACCGGAGCGCTGGTGAGGCTCCTGATCGTGATCATCGGTGTGCCCGGGCTGCTGGTTGGGACGACCCTGGTCGGGCCCGTCGCCCAGGTCGAGGCGGCCGGTCCGAGCCTGACCATGGTCGGGGCCGCCACCTACGACGTTCGCCCGGCCAGCCGGCTTGTCCACGTCACCGTCCAGCTGACGGCAACCAACCACCTGGCCGACAGCGTCATCCACCGCTACACGTTCGACCGGGTCCAGGTCTCCGTCCCACCGACCGCGACGCATCCCAGCGCGAGCGTCGGGACCCGGGCGGTGGCCCTGAGCACGGTCAGCCGGACCAGGGCCCAGCTGCTCCTGTCGGTCAGCCTGGGCGGCCCCCTCGGAGCAGGCCACTCGGCCACGGTCAGCCTGGGCTTCGACCTGGTCGACCCGGGTGGTGCGACGAGCCGGCCGATCCGGGTCGGTCCGTCGCTCGTGACCTTCCCGGTGTGGGCCTACGGCTCGGCCGGCCTGGCCGGCTCGAGCGTGCTCGTCCGGTTCCCCGCCGGCTTCGACGTGCGCCTGGTGTCCGGCCCGCTGGGCAAGCCCGTGACCGGACCGGACGGCACGATCACGCTGCGCTCCGGGGCGATCCCCGATCCGCTCGCGTTCAACGCCGTCGTGGCCGCCGATCAACCGGGCAGCTTCGTGAGCACCCCGCTCAACCTGGTGATCGCCGGGCAGCCGGCCAGCGTCACGGTCCGCTCGTGGCCGGACGATCCCGCCTGGGGTGTTCGGATGAGCAGCCTGGTGCGGCGGGCGTTGCCTCTCCTGGCGACCGAGATCGGCCTGCCCTTCGCGCCGGACAACCCCACGATCTCGATCGACGAGGCGCTGCCCCGCTCCATCGATGGCTACGCCGCCGACTACCTGCCCAGTGAGGGTCGGATCCAGGTGGCCTACACGGCCGGCGATGCCGTGGCGATCCACGAGCTGGCCCACCTGTGGTTCGACGGATCCCTGTTCAGCGACCGCTGGATCGACGATGGCTTCGCCGTCTTCTATGGCAATCGCGTCGCCCA
>JBBRIV010000410.1:0-1529 GCA_038220425.1 Candidatus Limnocylindrales bacterium | reverse complement strand
TTCATGGACGGCGTGAAGCGGGTGGTCCAGCGAGGCGACAAGTTCCTCGACTGGACGGCCAGCGTCGGCGGCCAGACCCGCCAGTGGACCGCGGAGATCGTCGACCAGACGCCGAACACCCGGATCGCCTGGAAGGCGACGGAGGGCACGAGCAATGCCGGGGCCGTCCTGTTCGAGGCGCTCGGCTCGCAGCGCACAAGGGTGGAGCTGACCATCGATGCGGAGCCCGAGGGCCCGATCGAGAGCGCCGGCGTGGGGCTGGGCTTCCTCGACCGCAGAGTCGAGGGCGACCTCGAACGGTTCAAGACGTTCATCGAGGGCGTGCGCGAGCCGACGGGCGCCTGGACCGGAGAAATCCATGGGACGAGCGTCGATCCCCACTGACCCCTGGCAGCTGTCAAAGGAGAATTTCTAATGGCCCTCCCGACGATCGTCGTCATCGTTGTGATCGTTGTCATCGTCTTGCTGGTCCTCGGGCGCGGCAGGCTCTAGCCCACCGGAGCAGCTAATAGCCGACGACCCGGCCGCGGCGCTAGACCGGTCGGAGGACCTCGTTCGTGAAGTCCTTGGTCAGCGGACCGGTTGCCCCGACGGGCAGTTCGGGCGGCTCCACCTCTTCCTCAACCGCGAGCTCGAACCAATCGGCCAGCTCGCGGTTGACCACGATCGTGCCCAGGGACCTGTGAACCGGCTTGCCCGCGGCCAGGTACTCGATCCAGGCGTCCGTCAAGGGCACCATCGGCTTGCGGTGGCGGAAGCTCGCAATGGGGTCCGCCGTGGGCAGGACGTGCAGATAGCCGCGGATCAGGTAGGGCGCCGAGTGAATCAGGATTGGATGAGCTCGGGTGTGGGTCCGCTGTGATCGCGATCCGGCCGGGCCTGACGCGTGGACCGCAAGAAGCTCGTCCCGAGCGACGAGCACGACGGGGCAGGCGACCACGTGGCCGTCCACCAGGCTGGCGAGCTGGACATTGACGAGCTCGTACTCGTCATGGGCATTGAGCAGGTCCGTGATCCGTCCGGCCTCGAGGGCGACCTGCCCTGAGACCTGGCAGTCGGCCGCGTAGGCAATGAATTCGCGCAGCGGCGGACCGGGGTCCTTGGAGGCGTCGGATGGCGCCAGCTCCTGCATCCCGAAGACGATCCGGAGGCGGCGAGGCAGTCGATCAATGATCATCGCAGGCCAACCGTAGCCGCTGGTAGGCTCGGGCGCGACTAAACGGAAGTCCCGATCCTCGCCGTGGTCCCATCTGCAGCCTCGTTGCAACAAAAATTGCTGCCGTGGGCGTCCGCCCTGCCCCAGGACACCGTAAAAGTGCAGGCAGCGGAAATTCGCAAATCGGAGACGCCAAATGGCAAAGACCAAAAAGCTCGCGCCACCCCAGGACTACCGATTGAGCGAGCGAGTCGGCGATGCCACCGACACACTGCTCGGGGCAGGTCGGTCGGTCGCGGACCTGCTCCCCGGAGCCGTCGGCGGCGCACGTGGCGTGTTCGGCGTCGCGTCAGCAGCCCTCGATGACCTCTCC
>JBBRIV010000409.1:0-1533 GCA_038220425.1 Candidatus Limnocylindrales bacterium | reverse complement strand
GGGGAACCTCCAGCGCTTCCTGCGAATGGCCGCCGGGCCCACGATCGCGCCAGCGGAGGAGCTCCCAGCGGAGGAACTCCTGACGGCCAAGCCCGGCTGGACCGCGCTCCAGCTGCGCTTCCGAGGCGAGGGGCCGGCGGTGGCCTTCCTGCTCAGCTTTGGGGGCGACGTGGAGGTGCTCCAGCCGGCCTCGATGCGCCAGGCCATGTTCGACGCAGCCCGGGCGATCGCCGCCCGCTACTAGCGGCTCAGCGCGTCGAGCAGCTCGTTCCAGGCGTCAAGATAGGCATCGATGTCCTCGTCGGCCGCCGGGATCGAGGCGACCGGCCCGGCTCCGACAATGGCTTCCCAGACCCCGCGGTTGGCCAGCCAGATCCGGATCAGGCGGGTCAACAGGTCGTCCTGGCAGGCGCGTGCCTCGGCGGCATTGCGCAGCGGCGTGGGCTGGAAGGTGTAGCCGGCGCGCGGTCCCAGGTGGTAGATGTGCCAGGGCAGCCCGACCCGCTCGACGGCGGCGCGCATCCCCTCGGCGAGGCGTGCCCCGAGGCGCTGGGTGCTGGCGTAGGCGGCGGGAGTCAGGATCTCGAACATGGTGGCCCGGGCGGCGGCCAGCGACAGGGCGTTGCCGAAGAGCGTCCCGCCGATCGCGACCAGGTCCGAACGCTCGCCGTCGTCGCCCTTGACCTGGCTGAGCAGGGCACCGATCTCGTCGGTCATCCCCCACGCCCCGAAGGGCACGCCGCCGGCGATCGACTTGCCGCAGGTCACGAAGTCCGGGTCGAGCCCCCAGGCGCGGGTCAGGCCGCCCGGCCCGACGATCTGGGTGTGGGTCTCGTCGATGGCCAGCAAGGTGCCCGCCTCGCGGGTCAGCCGGCGCAGCTCGGCGTGGAATCCCGGATCGGGCAGGATCAGCCCGAAGTTGTTGGTCAGGGCAGGCTCGGTCAGCACGATCGCGATATCGCGCCGCTCGAGCGCACTGGCCAGGGCGGCCGGGTCGTTGAGCGCCACGAGAACGGTGCCGTCCAGCGTCTGTCGGGCGATTCCGCGCTCTTCGGCCACGTTCTGGCCATTCGGTCCAATCTCGACCAGCGCCTCCGACAGGTGGCCCAGGTACTTGCCGTCGAACATCAGGACCTTGTCCCGACCGGTGACGACGCGGGCCACCCGGATCGCCTCGGTGTTGGCCTGGCTGGCCGACAGGGTGTACTGCCACATCGGCAGGCCGTAGCGCCGACCCAGCTCCTCGGATACGACGATCGCGTCCTCCACCGGCAGCAGGAACTGGTGACCCCGGGCGATCCGCTCGCTGACCGCCCGGACCAGCGGCTCCGGAGCATAGCCGCAGAACATCGACAGGTCGGCGATGTTGAAGTCGCTGTACGTGTGGCCGTCCACGTCGCTGAAGCGGGCGCCGTGACCCTCCACGGCCCACATCGGAGGGTGGTGGTAGCTGCCGACGTGCCAGGCCATCGGGACGCCATTGGGCATCACCCGGCGAGCGCGCTCGAGGAGGGCCAGCGACTTGGGATGCTC
>JBBRIV010000408.1:0-1567 GCA_038220425.1 Candidatus Limnocylindrales bacterium | reverse complement strand
CCGGCCGCGCTCGGCGTAGACCGGCACGCCGGCCGCGGACAGGGCGTCGAGGTCGCGATAGATCGTCCGGGTCGAGACCTCCAGGTCGCGGGCCAGCCTGGCTGCACTCAGCCGTCCGTGGGCCTGCAGGAGCAGGAGCATGGCCAGGAGTCGATCGGATTGCACATCCCAAGAATGCCACGAATAGTTGACATTTGGTGGCATATATCCGGTACGAGATTGGACTCAAATGAACAGTTCCACAGGAGACGACCCGATGCTTGCCACCAGCGCTCCAACGTTTTCAATCGAACCGCGCGGCCCGTTCTCGTGGCCGCAGGCGCTCGAGGTTCTCGGCCGTTTCGGACCAACCAGCCGGCACGCCCCCGCGGGCGAGGTCCTGCGCCTCGCATTTCCGCTCGATGGCGACTTCACGCCGGTCGCCGTGTCCCTGCGATTTGTCGACGGCCAGCTTCACGGCGAGGTGGCCGGGACGGATCGGATCGACGCCGTGGCCGCCCAGGTCGCCCGGATCTTCTCGCTCGACCTGGATGGTTCGGGCTATCCCGATGTCGCCCGCCGCGATCCGGCGTTGGCGCCGGTCATGGACGCGCTGCCCGGGCTGCGCCCGGTGTGCTTCACCTCGCCCTACGAGACGGCCGCCTGGGCGATCCTGTCGGCCCGGATCTCGATGGCCCAGGCCGCCCGGGTGCAGGACCGGCTGATCGCCGATCACGGCCAGCGGCTGACGGTTGGCGGCGCGGACGTCTGGAGCTTTCCAACGCCCGAACGATTGCTGGCTGCAACTTCTCTGCCCGGCGCGGCGCCCGAGAAGGTGGTCCGGCTGCACAGCGTGGCCCGGGCAGCCCTCGACGGCGTGCTTGACCCGGCCCGATTGCGGGCGCTGGGCGACGTCGAGGGCCCAGCGTCGCTGCTGGGCATTCGGGGGATCGGGCCGTTCTGGTCGTCGGGGATCTACCTGCGTGGCTGCGGCATCGCCGACGTCTTCCCTCAGGAGCCGCTCGCGATTGCCGCGCTTGGCCAGCTCCATGGCCTGGGCGACCGACCCGATGGCGCAGCGGTCCGGCACCTGACCGCCGCGTACGCGCCCTACCGGATGTGGGTCTGCTTCCTGCTCCGGGTGGCCGCGGGACGCAACATCATCCCCGGCATGGTTGGCCGTGAGATGGCAATCCGGCGAGCAACCCGGGGTTAGCTCTACCCTGGGGCCGCAGCCAGCTCGTGAGCGGCAGCGCGCTCGCCCGGTCCGCGCCAGCGCGCCTGGGAGTTCCTGCCAGATACTGCTCAGGGCGGCGTTATGGTCGGTTCCCGCCTCGTTTCGACCCCTCGGCACCCGGCGGCCAGGCCGGATTCGTGCGTGGCCGCCGGGCTGGTCGAGCTGATTCGACCTGGGAACTGACTCCGACTGACCATACGGCGGCTGATGGCGGGTGGTCTCAGTCGGTCATCGCAACGAGCCGCGCGAAGGCCTCTGATGGTTTCATCCAGCCAAGGGTTTGTCGAGGCCGGTCGTTGAGTTCGCGGGCCACCGCGTCGAGCTCCGCCTGGCTGTGGACCGTGAGGTCGG
>JBBRIV010000407.1:0-1573 GCA_038220425.1 Candidatus Limnocylindrales bacterium | reverse complement strand
GCCGAGCGCCGCGATGAGCGCGCCCAGGTCCGACACAAGCTGCTGTCACGATTTCGGTCCCATGGCCTGCTCGGCAAGGCCGGCCAGGCCGAGCTGTGGATTGGCCTGGGCAAGGCGGTTGCACCCGCCGACGATCCAACTGCACCATCGCGGACGGTCCTGCGGGCCGAGCTGGTCGAGCGGGGCGAGATCGTCCCCGTGGAGGTGGACGGTGTCCGCGGCGAGCGCTACGTCCTGCGTGGCGACCTGGCCCTGTTGGACGCGGCCGAGGCGGAGATCTCAACCGGCAGCCCGCCCGGTGGACAAGATCCCGGGGTGGCCTTCCTGGCGCCGCTCGATCCCTTCGTCTGGGACCGCGAATTCCTGCGCAGCCTGTACGACTTTAACTACGTCTGGGAGGTCTACGTCCCCGAGAAGAAGCGCCGCTGGGGCTACTACGTGCTGCCGATCCTGTTCGGCGACCGGCTCGTTGGCCGAATCGAGCCCCGGATCGATCGCAAGGCCGGCGCCGTGCGGGTCCTTGGGCTGTGGTGGGAGCCGGGGTTTGATCCACTCACGACAGTTGGGTTCCTGCCCGCCTTCGCCGACGCGCTGGACGTTCATCGTGGGTTCGGCGGCCTTGGGCGGGTGGTCCTGCCCCGGGCGCACGTGCATCGGCCGCTGGTGGCCGCGCTCCGTTCGTTGCTCGACTGATCGCGCCTGGCGGCGCCTGCGGCGGCTTGCGGCGGATCGGGCGTGGCTGTGGGACGATCCCCGAACACGACGATCACCCGTGGCGCCCCTGAGCGCCGCCAACCACCGAGGAGAACGTCCATGGCCGCTGTCCGTCGAGCCGACGCCACCTGGTCGGGCAACCTGCCGACCGGCAATGGCACCGTGAGCGCCATGTCGAGCGGTGCGTTCAGCGCACTGCCGACCACTTGGGCATCCCGAATCGAAGAGTCCGACGGCCGGACCAGCCCCGAGGAGCTGCTGGCGGCGGCCCATTCCTCGTGCTTCTCGATGGCCTTCAGCAACGAGCTGTTCAAGCGCGGCTTCCTGGCCGAACGGCTGGCCGTCACGGCCAACGTGACCCTGGACCAGACCGACGCCGGACGACGGGTCACCTCGTCGGCCTTGACCGTCAGTGGCATCGTGCCCGGGATCGACACCGCGACGTTCGCTGAGATCGCCGAAGTCGCCAAGAACGGCTGCCCGATCTCGAACGCACTGAAGGGCAACGTCACCCTCACGGTCGAGCCCACCCTCGAGGCATAGTCCGGGCCTTACCCCGCGAGCCTTGCCTCCGGGATGCTCGTAGCCGGCGTGAGGCGCCGGGCCGGGACGCGCGGGGCCGGCGGCCGGGCCGGGACGCGCGGGGCCGGCGGCGGCGGGACGGGGCCAGCTCGGGGGCCGGCGGCGGCGCCGGGACGGGGCCAGCTCGCACGGCCGGCCTGCACCGGCGGGTACCTGGTACATCAAATTGGCGATTCCGGGCACGGTTTCGAGCTGACTGGCCCGCGCGACCCGGATCAGGGTCGCGATCCCTCGCGGTTCACGCTCGCGGCTGACCTGGCGTCAGCCCAACGAGCCC
>JBBRIV010000406.1:0-1581 GCA_038220425.1 Candidatus Limnocylindrales bacterium | reverse complement strand
GCCGAGCCCGCGCTGGCGCTCGACCATCCGGCGCTGGCGCTCGACGCCGGCCGGCTCGGTCGTGCAGAAGAGGTAGCCCTGGGGCCGCAGCCGGATGTCATAGCCGGGCAGGCCCACCCGGGCCGGGTAGTCGAACAGCAGGTCGACCCCCTCCCGCACGAGGGCCAGCTCCTCGGCGTTGTCATGCTGGAGCCGATAGGCCCCGGTGGCCGCAGCCGTGGTACGGGTGGCCAGGGCCGGCCGGGCATCGACGACCACGGTCCGGAGGCCGGCGGCGGTTGTGTAGAAGGCCGTCGCGCAGCCGACCACGCCGCCGCCGACGATGACGACATCGGCCGTCTTCGGGAGCGAGCCCCGGCGCAGCCGGAACGGGAGGTCCGAGAGCGGTCCCGGACGGGCTGGACCTGGCGCGGGCGGAGGGGCCATCGGACCGGACGATAGCGCCTTGGGGCAGCATCCGACGGCCCGACGTATCCTCGGGCCCGTGCCAGCCATCGCAACCCGGAGCCGGGTCCGAGCCCGACGCGCGCTTCCGCTCCTGGCGATCGCCATGGCCGCCGGCCTGGTCGCCGGCTGCATGTCCGATCCGGACGCTCCCGCCTCGTTCGACCCATCGGCCGCCTGCAACGGCGCCGACAGCCAGGTCATGGCCGGGAGTTACCCGGAGCTCGAGGTGCTCCTGCCGACGAGCCTCGCCGGGGTCAAGCCGACCAGCCTGGTGTCGGGCCGGTTGTGCTCGGCCAACACGCTCGGAACGCTGTACGACGACGGCATCCGTGAGAGCCACTTCGGCAGCGCCGTGTGGGACCGGGGCGGCGGTTCAGGGATCCAGATGACGGTCATGGAGGCTGCCGGACTGACCGTGGCCAACGCCATCAAGTCCTACGACAACGGGGCCGCCAACGCGCCCAAGGTGCACGCCCTGACGACCACCAACGTGACGGTCAACGGGCTGGCCGGCATGCGCCTGGACATCGAGAACGACGATTTCCAGCAGGAGGTGGTGATCTGGCCGACCGGCACGGCCGGCCGGCTTCGGGTCCTGATCGCCTCGAACATCCACGAACCAGACCTCCAGGCCGCCCTCGCCACGTTTCGCTGATTCGGCTCGGCGGATCGAGCCGGAGCTCGTGCTAGAGTCGCGGCCATGACCTGGTCAGCCAAGCGCCGCGCCTGGGAGAAGGAGCGCCTGCAGGCCGCCCTCGAGCGGGCGCCCGAGCGGAGGACCGGCTTCAGCACGATCAGCGACGTCGAGGTCGAGCGGCTGTACGGACCGTGGGACTGGACGGCCGATCCGGCCGCCGGCCAGGCTGGTGGCCCGGCCGCGGAACCGACCGGGCCGGGTGGACCGACGGCCGTCGATCACCTGGGCGAGCCGCTCAATGCTGGCCGCTGGCAGGACTTCGACCCGCTCCGCGATATCGGCCTGCCCGGCGAGCCGCCGTTCACCCGGGGGATCCACCCGACCGCCTACCGCAGCCGGCTGTGGACGATGCGCATGTTCGCCGGATTCGGGGCGGCCGAGGATACGAACGCCCGGTTCCGGCAGCTCCTGGCCGCCGGCCAGACCGGGCTGTCGGT
>JBBRIV010000405.1:0-1589 GCA_038220425.1 Candidatus Limnocylindrales bacterium | reverse complement strand
GACGTCCTTGAGCTTGAGCAGCTCGATATCCGGATCATCTGCCGAGAAGCCCGCCGGCGCACGCTTGAGCGCATCGCCGTCGAGCGCGCCGAACATCGCCACGAAGCCCGGATCGTCGAGGCGGGCATGAAGCCCCGCTCGATCCGCGACCACGCTGGCCCGCCACGCGGCCAGGCGGGCCGGGGCGGGATGCCACAGGCCACCACCAACGAAGGACGATCCGGGCTGGAAATGGACATAGCCGCCCACCCCGCCGCCAGGCCCCGTCCAGGGGAAGCTGGCACTGACCCAGGTCTTGTAGGGCGACTTATCGGCCGAGAAGCGGACGTCCCGGTAGATCCGGAAGGGCGACCGATGGGGGTCGGCCGCCAGGGCCAGCGACGGGCCGGCCAGTGCCGCATCGAGGGCCACGCAGAAGGCTTCGAGCGGGTGTTTCCAAAGCCGCTCGTATTCAGCCTTGCGCGGCTGGAACCAGGATCGGTCGTTGTTCAGGGCGAGGTCGACCAGGAACTGGAAGGCAGCCGCCGAGAAGCCCTCGAATTCGGCCGGCTGCTCATTGGCCATCAGGCCGTCACGCCCGTCGGATCTCATCGCCGGGCCGGATCGTGCCGCCTCGGATCACCCGGGCGTTGAGTCCGCGCATCCGGCAGGCCCGGCCGGCCGGCGAGTTGATCCAGCGCAGCGCCTCGCTGCCAAACCTGGCGCTGAACTTGGCACAGCCGGTGTGGGGCCGTGGGCTGGCCTCGATCAGGGCGCTGCCGATCTCGAGCCGGCTCCCGGCGGGCAGCCCGTCCACGCTCAGGTCGAGGTCGACGTAAACCTGGTCGCCGGCCAGCGGCCAGCGCGAGCGATCAGGCTCGAAGGCCGCCAGGACGCGGATGTTGATCAGGGTCAGCTGGATCGCCCGGTCGGCCGACCCATCGGGCCGGGCCGGGTTCCCGCGGGCCAGCCAGCTGTCGCCGACGAGCCCCAGCACGGGATCGACGACCGATTCGGCCAGCACCTCGCGCTGGTCCACGGCCGGCCGCCGGACCAGGAGCTCGACCCGGCCTCGGTCGGCGGGGGCGGCCCGAACTGAATCCAAGTGTGCGTCGAGCGCGGATGTCCTCGTCCTGACCATGCGGGCAGTATCGCAGGGCAGGCCAAGGTGGGGCTCAGGCGATGGCGGTCCGCGGGAGGCTGTACTCGCCGTTGTAGCGAACCTGCAGGCAGTTGTTGAACAGGTTCAGCATGCAGCTCGCCGTCGTCGCCCAGCTCACCGAGATCGTCGCGCACGCCGCGAACGATCCGGCCACCAGCCGGCCGTCACGTTCTGCTGCGACTCGGCCTCCTGCATCACCCAGTCGGGACAGTTCGGGACGCCCCCCGGATGGCGCGGTGCCGGCCGGCCGGAGTAGCGCGTCGTCGCCAGATCGAAGCCGCCCCAGAAGAGATGGACCGGGCTCGCCTTCCCCACGAACCCGGTCTGGAAGGCCTTCAACACGCGGTCAACGTGGATCAAGGCCCGCCACAGGAGCTCGGCATGGTCCCGGTCGTATGAGGCATGAGCCTCGTCCTGGTCGAACGGAATCGCGTCGGCCACCTCCACC
>JBBRIV010000404.1:0-1592 GCA_038220425.1 Candidatus Limnocylindrales bacterium | reverse complement strand
CGCCTGGCCGCGAGCGGACAGGTGGGCCTGTTCCCGGAGCAGGCCGGCGCCCGGAGCTGGATCGCCCGACAGGCCGGCCGGATCGCCCAGCCGGGGGCCGCCGGCATGGACCCGTTCAACGGCTCGACGGCGGTCCTCAGCCTGTTCGGCTACACCGGGGCCGCGACGATCAGCGCGGCTCGACCGGGTGTAGCGGTGACCCACGTCGATGCCTCCCGGCCGGCCGTGGCCTGGGCCCGCCACAACGCGGCCCTGAACGGCCTCGAAGCGGCCCCGATCCGCTGGATCAGTGACGATGCCGCGGCGTTTGCCGGGCGTGAGCTGCGGCGTGGTCGGCGCTACGCCGGGATCGTCCTGGATCCGCCGTCTTACGGGCACGGCGCGAATGGCCGGCCGTGGCGCCTGGCCGAACAGTTGCCCGAGCTGCTGGCGGCCTGTGTCGAACTGCTCGACGACGGTCCGGCGTTCATCCTGCTGACCGCTCACACCCCCGGCTTCGGCCCGGATCGGCTGGGCGAGCTGCTGTTCGATGCACTCGAGCCGCTGGTCGGCCCCGATCCCGGATCGGCTATCGAGGTCGAAGACCTGTCCCTGCTGTCGGCCGGCGGGACCCGCCTGCACCTTGGGGCGATGGCCCGCTGGTCCCGGTGACGACGCTCGAGATCAGCAGCGCCGGCAATCCCCGGGTGCAGGCCGCGGCCCGCCTGCGCGACCGGCGCGAACGTGAAACGCGCGGGCAGAGCCTGGTCGACGGCGGGCGCGAGATCGGGCGGGCGATCGTGGCCGGGATCGAGCTGGTCGAGCTGTTCGCCTGCCTCGACCTGGTCAGCTCGGCGGACGCGGCGGCGGCCCTCGAGTCTGCCCGGGCGACCGGCTTCAACGTCACGGCGGTCAGCGCCAAGGTCCTGGCCAAGCTCGCCTTCGGCGATCGATCGGACGGCCTGGTCGCCGTGATTCGGACGCCCCCGACCGACATCAACCGGCTCGTCCTGCCGGCCAACCCGCTCATCGTCGTCGTCGAAGCGGTTGAGAAGCCGGGCAACCTGGGCGCGATCCTGCGCTCGGCCGACGGAGCGGGGGCCGACGCCCTGGTCGCGGCCGATCCGCGCACCGACGTCTTCAACCCCAACGCGATCCGGGCCAGCCTGGGCACGATCTTCGCGGTGCCCCTGGCCATTGCCTCGACCGCGGACACCCTGGCCTGGCTCCGGGCGGCGGGGATCGCGATCGTGGTGGCCCGGGTCGACGGCGCCGTCCCCTACGTCCAGGCCAACCTGCGTGGGCCAGTCGCGATTGTCCTGGGCAGCGAGGCCCATGGCCTGGCCGATGCCTGGTCGGGCCCCGACTTGGAGGCGGTCCACCTGCCGATGCTCGGCTTGGCCGACAGCCTCAATGTGTCGGCCGCAGGCGCAGTCCTGCTGTACGAAGCGCGCCGCCAACGCGAGCAGCGATAGTCCACCTCACGATCAGGCCTCGAAGGCCACCCGGCCATCGATCAGGACCAGCCGGGGCCGGCAGGTCGCCAGCGGCCCACCCGGTTCGATCGGTCCGGCCAGGGCCACCGCCGGGATCACCACCATGTCTGCCCGTTG
>JBBRIV010000403.1:0-1605 GCA_038220425.1 Candidatus Limnocylindrales bacterium | reverse complement strand
CATCACCTCATCGCCTGCCTGGGACACCCAGTCGGTCATCGACGTCACCTGGGACGAGCAAGGTGACGCCACGCCAAACGACCTCCAAGTCGGCAGCATTTGGTTCGGCCCACTTGTCCAACCTGGCGTCTATCGCGGCACATGGACCCACGCCAGCCTGCTCCGCACGACAGAGGATGCCTTTGACCTCCCCCACATCCACGACGCCACATCTGTGGCACCGATCAACTCCATCTGGCGCTAGCGTTCTGGACCCCGCCGCCTGAACCGGAGTTTCCTGTGCCTTGCTGTTGAGCTGGGTCGTCCTCGCGGTTAGTCGCGCGCCTAGCCACTGGAGGTGCAGCCTCGACGCCGGCCGACCACGTCCGCCATCACCCGACCGCCAATCGCAGAGTTGCGAGCGCTTGATACGTCGCGTCTCCGGGTCTCGGGGATTGACCGGCGGGACTCGGTACGACCGACGCGGCTGGCACCGTGCGGCATCGTTTCTGAGGCGTTCGATCCGCCACGATCACGGCGGAAGGTTGTGGCCGCTGCCCGGGTCCGCGGAGAACGGGTCAGGCTCTGACGCCTCGCATCCCGACAGCCGGCCACACCGTCACCCAAACATTTCGACCTAGGTCACCGCGGCGAGGTCCCACCTATGCGTTTCCATCCGTCGCTGACAGGCCCTTCTCGAGCCCGGGAATGCCTGTGTGAAGTAAATGTGCGGGTGCTCGTGGCCGCGTCGATCGATGGACCGGAATGTGCTAAACCCGTTGGGACGGTGACGATGACGCGCCGGCCGGATCGATCAGGAGATGTCAATGGGTCCCATCAAGTCCCTCTGGGCGTCGGTCCAGGGGGACCCGGTCTTCATGCGGCGGATAAACGGCTGGCTGGCCGTCTTCTGGATCCTGATGATCCCGGTCTCGATCTACACGGGATGGGTGAAAAGCGTGGTCTACGTCTCCGCCCTGAGCTTGTGGGCACTCGTCTCTGGTCACTGGTCGGCCTGGCAGGCGGCCCGGGTAGAAGTCCTGCAACTCGAGGATGCCAAGAAATCTGAGAAGGAAGACGTACCGTCCGAGGTCGTGGACGCGCTGCTGGAGCGCACGAACCTTGAGCCAAAACCGGAGAGTGTCGGCGACGCCCAGGGTCCCTAGGCACCCACGACGGCGGTCAGCCAGCATTTCCGCCGAGGCGAAGGTAACGACGGGCCGCAGACCGAAAGTCAGCCACACCAATCAGCCGGTGGGCCGCCGCATGGAGAGCTGCCCGCCGATCACCTGAACCGAGTCTGGCCAGACACCGGCCTAGCCGAATCGTCTAGTAGCCGCGAATGCGGTCAGCGGAACTCCCTCTCAATCGTGCAGGCTTAACGCGCGAAGGCGCTAACGCCATCGAACGTCGGCGACCCGGCAAGGCGATCCAAAGGGCGGCGTGTCAGACGGGGCCACGCCGAGCCAGGGACTACGACCCGGCTGCGGCTGCCGGCTCCTCGCCTTCGATGGTCGACACGGCGATTCTGTGGGCGAGCTCCACGAGGGCGCGTTCTCGAGCCTCTCCCGTCAGGCTCCGGGCCACGCTGTTGGCAACAAGGAAGCGCTGCATGCGTTCGAGCCG
>JBBRIV010000402.1:0-1605 GCA_038220425.1 Candidatus Limnocylindrales bacterium | reverse complement strand
GAGCTGGCGGCGATCGACACGATGATCTCGTCGGTGATCGCGGCGCGTGGCCGCAAGTACCTGATGATGAACGCGCCAAGCGCGAAGCTCGACGAGCTGACGGCCATCCTGCCCGGCCTCGGTTCACCGTCGGTCATTCCGCTGGCCCACGACGGGATGATCGCGATCCATGCCGTCGTCGACGCCGACGCCGTGTGGAGCCTCCTTCCGCGCCTGAAGGCCGCCGGCGCCTCCGGGATCCTTGTCCTGCCAATCGAAAAGATCGTGGCATGAGCCCCACCCCAACCTCGATGAGCGACCCGCGGGCACCGTCGTCCTATAGCTGGGAGGCCACCAACGAGGAGGTCGCCCAGCGCTATGGGCTGGCCGTCGAGTCGATCATCCGCTTCGACCTCAACACCTCGCCGGCACCGCCGGCGATGGTGGCCCAGCTGCTCGCGGCCGGCCGCTTCGAGACCAGCCTGTCCGAGTACCCGCCCTCGGATTACCGACGGCTGACGGCTGCTGCCGCCGCTACGTACGGGGTGCCGCCCGGCGAGATCCTCGTCGGCGCCGGGGCGGACGAGATCCTGGACCTGGTGGCCAAGGCATTCCTCCGGGAAGGCGACGCGGCGGTGATCCCCAGCCCAAGCTATGCCATGTACCGGGTCCTGACCGAGCAGCGCGGCGCTCGCGTCGTTGCCGTGCCCCGGCTGGGTCCGGCCGATGGGCGGGCGATCGATGCACCGGCCGCGAGGCAGGCTGCCCGGACCGCCGCGGTCGTGTGGCTGTGCAACCCGAACAACCCGACCGGCCGCCTGGAGCCGGCCGGGCTGATCGAGAGGCTCCTCGGCGACCTCGCGGTCGATGCCCGTGCCGATGCTCGCCAGGCACCGGTCGTGGTCCTCGACGAGGCCTACAGCGAGTTCGCCGGACTGACCCTGCTCAGCCTGCGAACAGCCTATCCCCGGTTGATCGTTGTCCGCACCGCCAGCAAGGCCTACGCCCTGGCCGGCCTGCGGGTGGGCTTCGCGATGGCCGCCCGGGAGACCCTGGCCGTGATGGAGCCGTATCGGCCGCCGGGATCGGTCTCGACCGTCTCGGTCACGGTCGTCACTGCGGCCTTGGCCGACCAGGCCGGGCTGACGGCCAACCTTGCCCGGGTCGAGACCGAACGCTCGCGTCTCTCCGACGGCCTGCGTGCAGCAGGCTGGGATCCCGAGCCCAGCATCACGAACTTCCTGCTCGTCCCGTTCGTGGACGCCGCCCGAGCCGCCGCCGTTGCTGAATCGCTCCTGAAGGAGGGTCTCGTGCCTCGTACCTTTCCGGCCGACCATCCCCTTGCCAACTGCCTGCGCCTGACCGTCCGGGATCGCGCCGAGGACGATCGCCTGCTGGCCGCCGCACGAACCGTAGAGCAGGCTCGATGACCGCCCCGGGGCCCGACACCAGCAAGGTGGTGGAGGTTGTCGGCCGCCGAGCGGTCGTGACCCGCCAGACGAAGGAGACCAGCGTCACGGCGTCCGTCGATCTCGACGGCAGCGGCCGGGTGAAGCTGGCCACGGGGATCGGCTTCTGGGACCACCTCCTTGGATCGCTGGGGCATCACGGGCTCTTTGACCTGGA
>JBBRIV010000401.1:0-1609 GCA_038220425.1 Candidatus Limnocylindrales bacterium | reverse complement strand
GTGCGCAGGTGGGCAATCACGTCCTCAAGCTGGTCCCGGGCAATCCCGAGATCCACGACCTCGGCACCGGCTGCCGCGGCCAGTGCGCGCAGGCCCGGCCCGTTCGCGTCGGGGATCCCACTTGGTCCGAGGGCCGTGCCGGCTGCGCGCACCTCGTCGCCGGTGGCGAGGACGGCCACGACCGGACGGCGGTGGACCGCCAGGGTTCCAGTGCCGGCCCCGGCCACCAGGCCAATCGCGGCTGGACCCAGGAGGCTGCCTGGTTCAAGGACGATGCTGTTGCGGGCCAGGTCGCTACCCCGCCGCCGAATCGACGCTCCGGCCGGGATCGACGCGTGGATCGCGACTGACGGCGGAATCGGGCCGAGCGCCTGCCGGCCGCGCGGGCCGGCCGGCGCACCGTCGGCAAGGAGTGGGGTTGTGAGCTCCACCTGGACTACCGCGTCGGCTCCGCCGGGCATCGGAGCGCCGGTGGCAATCCGAATCGCCGTTCCGGCCTCGGTCAGGGTCCCGCTTGCGCCGCCGGCGGCCGCTTCACCCATGACCCGCAGGATGACCGGCCGGGCGTCGGTCGCCGCGGCCACGTCCTGGGCGAAGACCGCATAGCCGTCCATCGCGCTGTTGTCCCACGGCGGCAGGTCCGTGGTGGACCTGACGGTCGCCGCCGCAACCCGGCCGAGTGCCCCGGCCAGGGTCACCATCTCGCTGGCCAGCGGCCCGTCAACCGCTGCCAGCACCAGATCCCGGGCAGCTTCGACCGACAGGAGCGGTTCATTGGTCATTGCGGCGCGTCCATGGTGTCCGGCTCGGCGGCAGGCCCCGCTGGATGCCCGGCGGGCTCAGCCGGATGCCCGGCGAGCCCGACCGGACGCCCGGAAGGCTGGCTGGCCAGGGCCCAGAACAGCCCGCACAGCCCCAGGATCACGATTGCCAGCAGGAGCGAGGTCTCGAACCAGAACTGGTCGGGAAAGAGCTGGATCAACTTGGAGCTGGCCGCGAAGTCAAACGAGCCGGCCGGGAAGAACAGCTCGTGGAAGGTCTCGAAGACGGCATCAAAGGCCACGGCTGCGATCACGCCGAGGACCACGACGAGGCCCGCCAGGACCAGCGCGGCGCGGCGGATCGCCTGGCGCAACCAGGCCTGGCCGCGCCCGAAGAGGAGCAGGTTGATGAACACCAGCACGGCCAACAGGGCGAGGCCGCCAAAGCCGAAGAAGACGCCCCTGACGTCAACCATGTGGGCTCGCTCGCGTTCGCCAAGGACCGGCAAGCCGGCGACGGTCACCGCGAAATCGGGCGGGCCGAAGGCGAGGTCGTGCAGGATCGAGTTGGTCACGGCGTGGACCGTCGGCTGGTCGAACCCGGTCAGCTGATCCGCGCCAGTTCGATCCTGCTCAAGGCCAACCCAGACTGGATTCAGGAAGACCAGGATCGCCAGAGCCACGATCGTGATCATCATCGACAGGCCGGCGACGAGCCCCAGGATCGTCCGGGCGGGTCCGGGGTTCACTCGACCATCGTAGCCGGTCGGCGGATCGGCCCGGGCCAGCGCCGTCGGAGGCGGGCCGAGGCGGGTTGAGCTGAGTCGAGGAGCCTACTCGTCCTCGAG
>JBBRIV010000400.1:0-1622 GCA_038220425.1 Candidatus Limnocylindrales bacterium | reverse complement strand
GGGTTGCGCCGCGCGAGGGGTCGACTGGCCGTGGCCGCCGGGGCCCTGCTGGCCCTGCTGGTGGGCGCCTGCGCCGGAGACCCGACGACCACGCCCGGCAACGGGTCGGCGACGGCCGTCGTCAGCGGCGGGCCGCCGGGTTCCGGCGCAGCGGCCGGGCCAGGTGGAAGCGCCGGCGTCGTTCCCTCGGAATCGGTCGTCAGCTCGTTCCCCAGCGCGTCCGCGACGGCAAGTCCACCGGCAAGTCCACCGGCAAGTCCACAGGCAAGTCCCGTCCCGACCAATCTGCCGGCGATCCCGCCTGGCGCGGTCCCGATCCTGTACTACCACCGGGTCCAGGCTCCGCCGCCCGATTTCGCCACCTGGAGCCGGACCCGGCAGGCTGCATTCATCGACTACGACGCGATTCCCACGGCATTCGCCGCTCAGCTGGACTGGCTTGAGGCCAACGGTTACACGACGATTCTGCCCCACGACCTGGCTGCCCACTGGGACCTGGGCACGGCCTTGCCGGCGAAGCCCGTGATCCTGACCTTCGACGACGGCTGGCATGACTGGGTGGGCACCGTCCTGCCGATGCTCCAGGCGCGGGGCATGGTCGCCGAGTTCTACCTGACCCTGACCGCCATCGCCGACGGCAACATCAGCTGGCCCGAGGTCCAGACCCTGGCTGCGGCGGGCGAGGGAATCGGGGCCCACGACGTCCACCACGTCCAGCTGGCTGAGCTTGGCCAGGGTCACCCGGACGCCTCGTCGGCCACGATGTGGGCCGAGGTCAACGGTGCTCGCCAGACGATCGGCCAGCACATCGGGATCTATCCCGACTCGATGGCCTACGTCGGCGGCGGGTTCAGCCCCGAGCTCGAGGCGTTGGCCAAGCAGGCCGGTTACAGCACGGCCCGCTCGATCCGGCGGGGGATCGTCCAGGACGAAGGGCTCCGCTACCAGCTGTTCGTCGTCCGGATCGGGCCGTTCGACGATGTCAGCGACGTGGTCGCGGGCACGATCAACTCGAACCTGCCGACCTTTGTGGCCCGGATGCATGGCGTTTCCGACCGACCTCCCGGGACGTAGCCCGGCCGGGGCAGGGAACCGCCGGAGCAGTCCTGTCGTCCATCGCTCACAGCCAGCTCGCACGGGCGGCCTGGCGCCAGGAACCAGAGGAAGCATCACCGTGCGTCGAAGTCATGTCAGCCTGTCACTGGCTGCGCTCGCCATTGCCCTGGCTGCCTGCGTGGGGGCGCCGGCCGGCGGCCCAAGCGCGTCAGCGGTTCCTGGATCAGGCCGACCGGTGCCCTCGGGCGGCCTGATCCTGCGTGTCACGTATGTCGGAGGGTTCGTTGCTCCGAAGGCCAGTCGCGCGCGACTGCCCCTCGTCTCGGTCTACGACGACGGCCGGATCATAAGCGAAGGCGTCACGGACATGATCTATCCCGGCCCGCTGCTGCCCAGCCTGGTCGTCCGGACCGTGGGCGCCAGCGGAGCGGCGGCGATCCTGATGGCTGCCCTGGACGCCGGCCTGGCTGGAGACGATGCAACCTACCTGCCCGGTCCGCCGCCGGACGCCCCGAACACGATCATCACGGTCGTCCACGATGGCCGGCAGACCGTCTCGACATTCG
>JBBRIV010000399.1:0-1624 GCA_038220425.1 Candidatus Limnocylindrales bacterium | reverse complement strand
GCCCTGGAGCTGGCCCAGGACGACCTGGTCTACGAGGACATCGCGACCAAGTTCTTCGAGCACTTCCTGTACATCGCCGGGGCCCTGAACAACCTGGGCGGGACCGGCCTATCGCTGTGGAACGAGGAGGACGGCTTCTACTACGACGTCATCCACTTCGATTCGGGTGAGGTCGTGCCGCTCCGGATCCGCTCGCTGGTCGGGCTGATCCCGCTCCTCGCGGTCCACGTCCTGGAGCCCGCTGTGATCGAAGCGCTGTCCGACTTCCGGCGCCGGATGCGCTGGTTCCTGGCTAATCGGCCGGAGCTGGCGGCCAACGTGGCCAGCTGGACCGAGCCCGGCGTCGGCGAGCGGCGCCTCCTGTCGCTCGTCCACGGCGACCGGCTGGAGCGGATCACCCGCCGGGTTGTCGATCCCGAGGAGTTCATGAGCCCCCACGGGATCCGCTCGCTGAGTCGGGAGCACCTGGCCAAACCGGTCAGCCTGAGCCTGCCCGGCGGCGCCCAATACATGATCGGGTACGAACCGGCCGAGTCGCGGTCAGGACTCTTTGGCGGCAACTCGAACTGGCGCGGCCCGGTCTGGTTCCCGATCAACTACCTGGTGATCGAGGCCTACCTGACCTTCCACCACTACCACGGGGGCGAGCTCAAGATTGAACTGCCCTCGGGCTCGGGTACGTTTTGCGAGCTTGACGACCTGGCCAGCGAGCTGTCCGACCGGCTCATCGGCCTGTTCTTGCCGGGAGCTGATGGCAACCGGCCGGTCCTGGGCGTGGACAGCAAGCTTCAGCCCGACCCGGCCTGGGCCGACCGGATCCCCTTCTACGAGTACTTCGACGGCGACACCGGGCGGGGGGTCGGGGCCAGCCACCAGACCGGCTGGACGGCCCTCGTGGCCAAGCTCCTCGAGCAGACGGCCCGCCGGCGCCGGCGTGTCGGCAGGATCGATCCCCCACAGCCCTGAGCGCGGCCGGCCCGATGCGACGGTCCCCGAGCGGCTGCCGCGCGTCCACTGCCAGAGGTTCCGCGACGCCCGAGTGGAGGAATGCACGATCCCAGCGTTGGGCCGCCGGATCAGTGCTGGATGAGCGACGGTGATCGGCCCGTTAACACTGGCTCCGTGCCGGAACCGGGGGCGCGGCCGGCGGCTGGAGCCGGCGCGTACCGGCGCGGCCCGCGGCCCGACCCGGCGCCCCAGGCCGGCACGGCGCCGACCCAGCGGTCCGCCGCCCCAGTCCGGCGCCCCGACCCGGCGGTCTGGCGCCCGGCACCGCCCGGCGCGCCAGTCCGACCCGGCGCGCCAGTCCAACCCGGTCCGGCGTGCCAGTCCGACCTGGTCCGGCGTGCCCCGGACCGGAGTTTGTGCCAAATGCCGCCTTGGGTTCTAGGCATCATCGCAACACCGCGCATAGCGATCGGCTGGTTGAGGAGGTGCGAGGTGGCCCGAGGTCCGTTGATCACGGCCGAGGAACGTCGAGAGATCCATCGTCGGATCCGGGCTGGTGAACGGCCGCCGGCGGTCGCGCGAGCGATCGGCCGGCCCCGCCAGACCGTCCACTACGTCATCCGCCGGGCCGGCGGCGTCAACCCCCGCCCGATCGTTCGCTCGGAGCTGCGGCTCG
>JBBRIV010000398.1:0-1625 GCA_038220425.1 Candidatus Limnocylindrales bacterium | reverse complement strand
CTACATCGAGGGCCGGTAGCCCGGGGCGAGGTAGTGGGCCGGATCCTCCTCGAAGTCCAGTCGGCAGCCGCGGCCGCAGAAGTAGTAGTCCACGCCGTCGAGGCGAAGGTGCAGGTTGCGTGCCTCGGCCACGCTCGGCTCGACGGTCATGCCGCACACGGGATCGATGGCCGGCTGCGTCGTTTGGAGCTCGGTCATCGGACCCGCTCCGGGCTGAGCCCCAGGTCGAGATGGCGCAGGCGGAGCGAATTGGCCACCACGCTCACCGACGAGAGGGCCATCGCACCGGCGGCGAGGGCCGGGTTGAGCAGGATCCCGAAGACCGGGTAGAGGACGCCCATGGCGACCGGGATGAGCAGCACGTTGTAGGCGAAGGCCCAGAAGAGGTTCTGGCGGATCACCCGGACCGTCCGCCCGGCCAGGCCGAGGGCCGAGCCGACCAGGCGCGGGTCACCCCCGACCAGGGTCAGGTCGGATGCCTCGACCGCCACGGCCGCGCCGGTCCCGATGGCCACCCCGAGGTCCGCCTGGGCCAGGGCCGGCGCATCGTTGATCCCGTCGCCGACCATCGCCACCGGCCGTCCGCTTGCCTGGAGGTCGGCCACGATCCGGGCCTTGTCCGCTGGCAGCAGGCCGCCCCGCGCGTGATCGTCGGGGATGCCTGTCGCGCGGGCAATCGCCGCGACCGCAGACGAGCCGTCGCCGGACAGCAGCCACACATCCACGCCCCGGCTACGCAGGTCCCGGACGGCCTCGGCCGAACCGATCCGCAGCGGGTCGCTGATCAGGAACGTCGCCGCCCGCCGGCCATCGACGGTCATCGCGACGAGCGACTGGCCGGCCCGGGCCGTCGCCCAGGCATCGCCTCCGGCCGGCGGCTGCGCGAAGAGACGATCACTGCCGATCACCACGGCTCGCTCGGCGACGGTCGCCCGGACGCCCTCGCCCGGACTGGACCAGAAGTCGCTGACCGGCAGGAAGCCGCGCTCGGCGAGCCGGCCATAGGCCACGATCGCCCCAGCCAGGGGATGCTCGCTGGCGCGTTCGGCCGAGGCCGCCAGGTCGACCACGGTCGTCTCGTCGAAGCCGGCCTCGACGATCACCTGGGCCACCGTTGGCCGGCCCTCGGTCAGCGTCCCGGTCTTGTCGAAGACGACCACCTTGATCCGGGCGGCCCGCTCGAGCGCGGCCGCCGATCGAATCAGGATTCCGGCCTGGGCCGCCCGGCCGGTGCCGACCATGATCGCCGTGGGCGTGGCCAGGCCCCTGGCGCACGGGCAGGCGATGACCACCACGGCGATGAACGCAGTCAGGGCCAGGGTCAGGCGGGGTTCGGGCCCGATCGACAACCAGATCGCGAATGTGATCGCGGCCACGACCAGGACGAGCGGCACGAAGACCTCGCTGACCCGGTCGGCCAGGCGCTGGATGGGCGCCTTCGAGCCCTGGGCGCGCTCGACGAGGTCGACGATCGAGGCGAGGACGGTCTCCCGGCCGACCCGGGTGGTCCGCATGACCAGCGTGCCGGTCGTGTTCAAGGTGGCCCCGATGACCTCGTCGCCGACCGCCTTCTCGACCGCCATCGGCTCGCCGGTCAGCATCGATTCGTCGACCAGGCTGTGGCC
>JBBRIV010000397.1:0-1629 GCA_038220425.1 Candidatus Limnocylindrales bacterium | reverse complement strand
ATGCCCGCCTCGTCGAGCAGCTCCACCGGCCCGCGGCCCTGTTCAAGGTCGAGGATGGCCGCCGCGCGGGCTCGCTCGTCGGCCCGCGAGCTCATGCCCGGACCTGGAGTGATTCGAGGCCGCGCAGGACGAAGCGGGGCTTCCAGGCCGGCTCCTCGACCAGCTCCAGGCGGGGCATCCGCTCGATGATCTGGCGGAACACGACGTCGAACTCGGCCTTGGCCAGGGGCGCCCCGAGGCAGTAGTGGATGCCCGCCCCGAACGACAGGTAGGGGTTGGGATGGCGCTCGAGGACGATCTCGTCGGCTCGCTCGAAGGCCGCCGGGTCGCGGTTGGCGGCCGCGAACTGGAGGGCCAGCTCCTGGCCTCGCTCGATCCGGATCTCGCCGATCTCGATGTCCTCGAGCACCCAGCGTTCGAACATCGGGGCCGGTGTGTCGAAGCGCAGGAGCTCTTCGATCGCGGTCGGGACGAGGGCCGGTTCGGCCTGCAGGGCGGCCAGGGCGGCCGGGTTGCGGAACAGGCTGTACCACGAGTTGGCGGCGCCGTTGACCGACGCCTCGTGGCCGGCGTTGAGGAGCAGGATCGCCGTGGCCACCAGCTCATCCTCGGTCAGCCGATCACCGGCCTCCGCCACCAGGGCCAGCTCGCTCATCAGGTCGTCGGTCGGCGCGCGCCGGCGGGCTCGGGCAAGCTCCCGGATGTAGGCCTCGAAATCGCGCCCGGCGCTGACCGCCCGGGCCCGGTCCGGGGCGGACGGATTGAGCTCGAAGACGAGGGTCATGTCGGCCGACCACGGCCGGAGGCTGGCCCGGTCCGCCTCGGGGATGCCCAGCAGCTCGGCGATCACGTTGACCGGCAGCAGCTCGAGCAGGTCGCCGATCAGGTCGAATGCGCCGAGCCCGGCGGCGTGGTCGACGAGCGCCCCGGAGATCTGCTCGATCCGGGGCCGCAGGCGCTCGACCGTGCGCGGCGTGAAGGCAGTGCTGACCAGCCGGCGCAGGCGGGTGTGGTCGGGTGGCTCCCGGTCGATCATCTGCGAGTTGAGCAGATGCCAGAACCCGGCTTCCTCGGCGGGCGGATCGGGCAGGCCCCACTCGGCGTTGCTGGCCACGTGCTGGTACGTCCGACCCAGCCGGCGGTCGCGCAGGAGAGCGTTGACGTCGGCGTGCCGGCTCACCAGCCACTGGCTTGTCCGCTCGTCGTAGAGGGCCCGCGGACCGTTGCGCAAGCGGCCCAGGGCCGGGTACGGATCGGCCACGAACGCCGGGCTCCACGGGTCGTAGCCGAGCTCTACGGCGGACGGGCTCAGGACGCCGCCTCGCGCACGTAGGGCTGGCCGTCGGCGGCGGGCGGCACGCTCCGGCCGACGACCCCGGCCAGGATCACGATCGTCAGGATGTAGGGCAGGGCGTCGAACAGCTGGGGCGGCACGCTGGCCATGATCGAGCCGAGCTGGCCGCTGGGCGGGGCGATGTTGATCAGCTGGCCGAGCTGCAGGAAGGTGGCAAAGAGAAGGGCCGCGCCGAACGAGCCGATCGGCGTCCAGCGACCCATGATCACCGCAGCCAGGGCGATGAAGCCCCGGCCGGCGGTCATGTTCTGCTGGAACGAGTTGGTCGCCTCGAT
>JBBRIV010000396.1:0-1644 GCA_038220425.1 Candidatus Limnocylindrales bacterium | reverse complement strand
GCTACACGCTCGAGTTCGTGCGCGAGCCGCTCGGACCGGATGCCACCCCGTTGATCGGCCGGATCGTCAGCCTGCAGGACCATCTCGGCTTCATGAACGATGCCGAGGTCGCCGCCACGATGGCCCGGACGTTCCTGGTCGAGCATGGCAACGAGCTGACCGAGGCCCAGGCGCAGGCGATCGGGCGCTACCTCGTGTCACGCGAGCGGGAGGTCGCCCGCCTCAAGCGGACCGTGGGCAGTGCCTGGCGGGGCGTCGCCGGCGTGTCGTTCCGACGCGCGCTGGGCAGGACCGTCGCGATCCTGTAAGCGGTTCCACCCGGAGGTCCCGGGTCAGCCCTGGCCACCGCCGCTGGCGGGGCCGTCGGCCTTGCCCTCGGCCACGTAGCGCCGGGCGCCGCTGGCCGGCTGGCTGTAGACCCGCATGCGCTGGCCCGAAGACGGGTCAACGAAGACCTCGCTGGTCGGCCGGAAGCCGGCCGGTACGATCCCGCCCGGTTCGCCCCCGCCGGGGCCGCTCGGCTCGTTGGCCGCCTCGGCCGGGTCCGACCGGTAGCGGCTCCGTTCGTAGAGCAGGGCCAGCAGGATCAGCGCCCCGCTGACGGTTGCCATGACCCCGAAGATGCCCAGGCCGCCGGCCCGCAGTGTGACCAGGCCGGCCAGCACGAGCAGGGCTCCGAACAGGCCCAGGATCAGCCGGGCCGTGATGAGCATCGAGCTACTCGGACCCGGTGGGTGCGGCGCTATCGCGCACGATCACGACCGCGGTGCCGTAGGCCACGATCTCAGACATCGTCGAGCCGATCTCGGAGCTGTCGAAGCGCATCGACAGGACGGCGTTGGCGCCCATCATCGTGGCGTTCTGGACCATCCGATCGATCGCCTGCCGGCGGGTGTCCTCGAGCAGGCTGGTGTACTCGTGGATCTCGCCCCCGAAGAGCGAGCGCAGGCCGGCCGAGAAGTTGCCGGCCAGTCCCCGGCTGCGCACGACCAGGCCGAAGACATGGCCCTTCGTCTCGGTGACCCGGAAGCCACTGACGGTGGGCGTGGTGGCGATGATCACGTTGGACCTCCTCGATTGGACTCGGAGCGACGAACCGGGGGGCCGCCAACGTGGTCGGCGTGGCTGGGCCCGGCCAGGCTGGGCTGCCCGCCGGCCGTGCGCTCGGCGGTGCAGGCGGGACAGGGACACAGCTCGCGCAGCGTGGTGAACGTGTAGAAGCCGGTGTGGTGGCCATCGCCCCAGGTCGGCGCGACCGCGTATTGGCCTACGAGGGCCAGGTCGACCAGGCGCGTCTGGTCGGGGCTGAGGGTCGGGGCCGAGTCCAGCCAGCCGGGCCGGCCGGCCTCGCCTCGGCAGTACGCGCACGGGCACAGCCAGCGCAGGGTGCTGGCCGGATAGGTCGTGGTGTGGCCGTCGCGCCATTCGATCAGGAGCGTGCCGGCGGCTCGATCGGCGTGGATTCGAGCCGGGTCGGTCGATGGTGCCATGAGCAGATGGTAGCGCGCCGTCTTCAGCGCGCGGCTGGGACCTCCGTACGGGATTGGCTGGAGCGCAGGTGTGCGATCCTCCGGCCATGACCCTCGTGATCGACGGCGTGACGAAGCGCTACGGCCCCGTCGTCGCCCTGGATTCGGTCGGCTT
>JBBRIV010000395.1:0-1660 GCA_038220425.1 Candidatus Limnocylindrales bacterium | reverse complement strand
GCAGTTCGACGAAGCAACTAAACTGATGGGCTAACCGGCGGGCTCAAGTTGGTCGCCACCCCGACCGGTGAGGTCGGGCGCCAGATTGAAGGGTTAGGACGATGACGGCGGATCCGACAGCAGCGCCTCGACGCTATACGCTGGCCCCTTGGCGGGCCGCCGGCATCGGTCTCCTGCGGATCGCCTTTGGCCTCGTTTGGGCGATCGACGCCTGGTTCAAGTGGCAGCCCGACTTCATCAACAACTTCACGAGCTACCTGACCGGTGCTCAGCAGGACCAGCCGGCCTGGGTGCAGGGCTGGATCGGCTTCTGGATCAACGTCGTGAACGTCGACCCGCACGTGTTTGCCCACTTCGTCGCGGTCGCTGAGACCGCGGTGGCGATCGCTCTGGTCTTCGGCGTGTTCACTAGCCTCGCCACTGTGGGCGGAGCCGCTCTGGCGCTCGTGATCTGGTCGACTGCCGAGGGCTTCGGTGGGCCGTATGCCCCGGGCTCTGCCGACATCGGCTCGGCGATCATCTACGCCGTCGTGCTCGCGGGTCTGTTCCTCGCCCAGGCGGGGTTGTACGTTGGACTCGACGGGCGATTAACTCCCGCGCTTGGCCGGCTCGGCGTTCTTGCTTCGGGGCCGCTGCCAGACTAAGCGTCAGCCAAGGCCGACAGATTGGTACGGGATGATCCAAGGAGAAACTGTGGACCACACGGCGCATGGGCCGCACGAGGCGGCGGCCGGCCCACCACTCAGCCACGATCGCCACGCTGGCCATTCCGTGGCGATGTTCCGCGACAAGTTCTGGCTGAGCCTGGCGCTGACGATCCCGGTGATCCTGTGGAGCCGCGATCCGCAGGCGTGGCTCCACTATCTCGCGCCGGTGTTCCCAGGTTCGGCATGGATCCCCGCGGTCTTCGGGACCGTGGTCTTCGCCTATGGCGGGCTCGTCTTCCTGCGAGGGGCACGGGGCGAGCTGGTCGACCGACGGCCGGGGATGATGACCCTGATCAGCCTCGCGATCGTCGTATCGTTCTTCACCTCGTGGGCCGGAACATTGGGCTGGTTCTCGGTGGAGATCTGGTGGGAGCTCGCGACCCTGATCACGATCATGCTCCTGGGCCACTGGGTCGAAATGCGCTCGATCGCCCAAGCACAGGGAGCCTTGTCGGCTCTCGCGGCGCTGCTCCCCGACACAGCGGAACGGGTGACGGCCGACGCCATTGAAACGGTGCCGATCGCCTCGCTCGCGGTTGGCGATGTCGTCCTCGTGCGGCCGGGCGGGCGCGTTCCCGCGGATGGCACGGTCGCCGCAGGACGTGCGGATGTCGACGAGTCGATGATCACCGGGGAGTCCCAGGCGGTCGTCAAGGATGTCGGTGACAAGGTCATCGCCGGCACGGTCGCGGCCGGCGGCTCGCTCCGGGTCACCGTGTCGGCAGTCGGCGAGGAAACGGCCCTGTCAGGGATCATGCGCATGGTTGCTGCCGCCCAGGCCTCGGCCTCAAGGGCGCAGGCCCTGGCCGATCGTGCCGCCGCGATCCTGTTCTACGTTGCCCTGGGCTCGGGCATTGTCACCCTCGTCTTCTGGTGGATCCAGGGCGATCGCGAAGGTGCCCTGGTCCGCACGGCCACGGTGCTGGTCATCGCCTGTCCACACGCCCTGGGGC
>JBBRIV010000394.1:0-1663 GCA_038220425.1 Candidatus Limnocylindrales bacterium | reverse complement strand
GTGGCCCGGCGTATGGAGCACCTCCAGGCGGAGCGATCCGAACCGGATCAGGCCGCCTTCGGCCAGCTCCACGGCGGGCACCGAGGGCGGAATGTGGAACGGGGCCATGATCGGCTCGGGCCGCAGCAGCCGGGCCCGGTCCAGGGCATGGACCGCGATCGGAGCGCCCGTCTGGGCGCTCAGGGCGGCGTTGTCGCCGATGTGATCCCAGTGGCCGTGGGTCGACACGATCAGCTTCAGGGTCCAGCCCCGGGCGGCCAGCTCGGCCCCGATCCAGGCCAGCGACGGGATGGCCGTGTCGATCGCGATCGCCTCGCGACTGCGCTCGTCGGCCAGGATCTGGACGTTGGTCCCGATCGGACCAACCGCCCGGCTCAGGAGCTCCATAGGGTCGTCGTCAGGTCCGGGCGCTCAGATCGCGATCAGCTTTCGAGCTTGGTCTTCATGCACACGAACGTCTGGCCGATCATCTTGTTGGCCGTGCCCTCGATCAGGCGGGCACCGAGGCTGGCCAGCGTGCCCGAGATGTTCACGTCGGCGCTCCAGTCCATGGTCGTCCCGCCGCTGGCAGCGTCGCTCGGGCGCATCGTGGCCGTGCCGTCGACCGCGCTGCCGGGCGCCTGGCCGTGCGCCTTGACCTCGGCCACCTCGTTCTCGGTCACGGTGACCATCTCGCCGTCGAGCACGAAGCGGGCATTGATGAAGCCGATGCCGACCTTGGCCCTGGCCTTGAAGTGGCTAGCGTCGCTGGCCTCGACTGATTCGACACCCGGACCGCAGGAACCGGCCGAGACCGGGTCGGTGACGAACGCCCAGACCTTGGCCCGGGGCGCGGCGATCTCGACGGTGCCTTCGAAGTGCATGATTCCTCCGGACTGGGACGATTCAGCCGCCGGTGGGCGTCGCGTTGCCGACGTAGGCCTCCGGCTGGCGCACGAAGCTCGACCGACAGCCGATCGAGCAGAAGGCATACACGATCCCGCCATGTTCGGCCAGGTGGCGGGCCGTGGCCCGGTCCACGGTCATGCCGCAGACCGGGTCGAGCGGGACGATGTCGTTGCGCTGGGCCGGCTCGTAGCGGCTCGCCTGGTCTCCGGCCAGCGTGGCCGGACCCGGCGCGGCGACGAATGGCGCCCGGCCGCGGCGGACCTGGACCAGCTCGGCCAGGATGGAGACGGCCACCTCTGCGGCCTGCTCGGCGCCCAGGTCGAGGCCGGCCGGCGCACGCACCGCGGCGACTCGATCGGGCGCGACCCCTTCGGCCAGCAGCCAGGCGCGGACCGTCTCGGCCCGGGTCGGGCTGGCCACGAGGCCGACATAGGCTCGAGCTTGGCGTAGGCCTCGCCCGATGGCTTGGGCGCATTCGGAATGAGCACCTCGGTCAACAGCTCGGTCGGCTCGATCGCCGTCTGGAAGGTATCGAGGAAGAAGTCACGGGCGGCGATGCTGCGCTCGCCCGACAGGCTGCGCACGAAGATCGTGGCCCGCGTTGCGATCAGCACGGCCGGCCAATCGGACGACGGATCGGCGTGGGCACACGAGCCACCGATCGTGCCCCAGTTGCGAACCTGTGGATCGCCGATGCCGCCGGCCGCATCGAGCAGGAGCGGATGGCGGGCCTGAACGGCGGGACTTTCGTGGATTCTGCGGTGGGTGGCCCGGC
>JBBRIV010000393.1:0-1668 GCA_038220425.1 Candidatus Limnocylindrales bacterium | reverse complement strand
GGGCTGCTTGGCGGCCGTGGCGGCGGCCGAGGCGCGAGTCGTGGCGCCAGCCGCGCCGTCGACCGGCTGGCCTGCTGTGAATTCGGTGGCCCGGCGCTCGCGCACGTCGAGCGCCTGGTGGTCCAGGTTCTCGACGCTGATCCGGCTCAGGCTGCCCAGGGTCAGGGCGTGGGCCAGGACCTGGTCGGGCGATTCGTTGTGGACGTGGATCTTGACCGCCTTGGCATCGCCCACCACCACCACGGATTCGCCGATGGTCTCGAGGGCCCGCCGGATGGCGTCCGGATCCAGGCTCGTGCCGGGCCGGGGCTGGATCAGGAGCATCGTCTCGTAGCCGAAGCCCTCGTCGGAATGGGCCACCAGGGTTGAGGGCTTGGCCCCGGCCCGGACCCGGGCCCCAACCGCGCCGGCCGGGGAACGCCCGACAAGATGGAGCAGGGCGCCCTGGAACAGCCGGTACAGCCCCTGGCCGCCCGAATCGACGACACCCGCCTCGCGCAGGATTGGCAGGAGCGACGGGGTCCGGGCCACGGCTGCCTCGGCCGCCAGGACCGTTGCCCCGAGGACCGCCTCGAGATCGTCGTCATGCTCGGCAGCCGCCGTGGCCGCCGCAGCTGCCTCGCGGATGACCGTCAGGATCGTGCCCTCGACGGGCTTGCCGACCGCGGCATAGGCCAGCTCCGCGCCGCGGCTCAGCGCGTGGGCCAGGTCAAGGCCATTGAACCGGCGCTTGGCGTCGAGGCCTTCGGCGATCCCCCGGCAGATCTGCGAGGTGATCACCCCGGAATTGCCCCGGGCGCCCATCAGGGCACCGAAGCTGAGCGCTGCGGCAACCCGACCAGCCGGCTGGTCGGCGACGGCCTCGGCTTCATCCAGGGCCACCTTGACCGTGGCCAGCATGTTCGAGCCCGTGTCGCCGTCGGGAACCGGGAAGACGTTCAGCTCGTTGACTTCCTCGACATGGGCCTCCAGGTTGGCCACGGCAGCCCGGAAGGCGGCGACCAGGCCTGCCCCGTCGCAGGTGCGCTGGGTCATGCAGCGTCCGGTCCGGGGGCGGGCTGGGGCATCGATCGAGCCTCCACGCGCAGGCCACCGACGTAGATCGTGACTTGCTCGATTTCGCGCCCAATTGACTGGGTAACGGCATAGCGAACGGCCGAATCGACCTGGCGCGCCACTTCGGCAACGGGCACGCCGGCCGCGACCAGGATGCGCAGCTCAACCCGGATGCCGCCGCCGATCCGGACCTGGACGCCGGTCGGGCGAAGGCCCAGGCGGGCCAGGAACCCGGCCAGGATGCCGTCGTCGACCAGGCCGGTGACCCCGTAGCTGCTGGCAACAGCGGCCCGCACGACCTGGCCAATGGCCCGTCGACTGACGTACGACTGGCCGGCATCAAGGCGGACGGGCGTTGGCAGCTTGACCTCCTGGGGCACAATGGCTCTACCCGGGCGGGACCGAGCGGACCGATGTGCTATCGTACCGTCTGCTCGAGCCGGTGTCGGCTCGTTCTTCATGACTGAACCAATCTGCTCAACGCGAGGATCCGGATGTCCCGAGCGTGCGCCGTCTGCGGCAAGATTTCAATGGGCGGCTTCAATCCGCAGTCTTCCGGGATGAACCGCGTCCGCGCCCACCGACGCTACCAGCCCAACCTGCAGCCGCTGG
>JBBRIV010000392.1:0-1707 GCA_038220425.1 Candidatus Limnocylindrales bacterium | reverse complement strand
AATGCGCGGACGTTGGCCCGGCGCTCCTTGAGGTAGGTGATGTCGGGGATGACCAGGTCGATCCCGAACATCTCCTCGTCGGGGAACATCAGGCCGCAATCGATCACGACGATGTCATCGCCGTATTCGAAGACGTACATGTTCTTGCCGATTTCGCCGACCCCGCCGAGCGGGATGATGCGCAGCGGCTTCGTTTCAGATGCCATGGGTTGGTTGGTTCTTTCTCTCAGAAGAGGGTGAGTTGATCCTCCGGGGCGACCGGATCGGTCACCGCCAGGAAGGCTGATTCTGGTTGCAGGTCAGGTGATGGCGCGGCTGCCGGAGCCGGCGCGACCGGAGTCGCCGCCGCGCGCCGGGCGCGAGCCTCGAGGAGGGCGGCCGGGATCCGGGCCACCTCGACGAGGCTGGTCTTCTCGATCTCGGGCGCCCGCAGGGCGGCCGCCGGGTGGTACAGGGCAAAGGCCAGGGCGTTGGCCGCGCCGGTTGCCGGGTCGACCGGCTGGGTGGTGCCATGGACCTGCGAGATCCGCTGGCCGGGCATGAACTGGCCGAGCGAAAAGCGGCCGAGGGTGACCACCAGGGCCGGATCGAGGACCTCCAGCTGGCGCCGCAGGTACGGCGCGCAGGCGCTGATCTCGTCCGGTTCCGGGTCCCGGTTCTCGGGCGGCCGGCATTTCACGATGTTGGTGATGAAGACATCCTCGCGCTGCCAGTCGAGAGTGCCCAGGAACTTGCCCAGGAGCGCGCCGGCCCGGCCGATGAACGGACGTCCCTCGCGATCCTCGTTGAAGCCGGGCCCTTCGCCCACAAACACGACCTCGGTGTCGGGGTTGCCTTCGCCCGGCACGGCCTGCGTCCGGGTCTCATGGAGCCGGCAGTTGGTACAGGCGCGAACCTCGTCGGCGATCGCTGCCAGGGAGGCTGCCCGATCGCTGCCGGTCATGCCCGCCGGCCGGATTCGACCGGTCCGCGCTGGGCTTGGGGCCGGATCCAGTTGTGCTCGGCGATCAGCTCCGCGATCTCGACAGCATTCGTGGCCGCGCCCTTGCGCAGGTTGTCGCTGACCACCCACAGGGCCAGGCCGCGGCCGTCGGGGATCGAGGAATCCTGGCGGATCCGGCCGACGAAGATCTCGTCCCGCCCGGCTGCCGCGCTGGCCAGTGGGTAGACATGGTTGGCCGGATCGTCCTGGACGACCACGCCGGGTACCGCGGCGAACAGGCGCCGGGCACGTTCGGGCGTGATCGGCTCGCGGGTCTCGACGTGGACCGCCTCCGAATGGTTCACGAAGACCGGCACCCGGACGGCAGTGCAGCTGATCCGGAGCTCGGGCAGGTGCAGGATCTTGCGGCTCTCGCTGACGATCTTCCACTCTTCGCGGGAATAGCCGTTGGCCAGGAAGATGTCGATCTCGGGCAGGGCGTTGAACGCGATCGGGTGGGGGTAGACCGCGGCCGCCAGGGGCTGGCCCGCAGCATGGGCGCTGAGCTGCCCTTCGAGCTCGGCCAGGGCCTCGGAACCGGTCCCCGACACGGACTGGTAGGTATCGACGACGACCCGCTCCAGGCCAACGCTGTCGAGCAGGGCCATCAGCACCGGGGCCAGCTGCATCGTTGAGCAGTTGGGATTGGCGATGATGCCTTCATGCATCGCGGCGTCCCCGGGGTTGACCTGGCTGACCACGAGCGGGACGCCTGCTTCCATCCG
>JBBRIV010000391.1:0-1753 GCA_038220425.1 Candidatus Limnocylindrales bacterium | reverse complement strand
TGCGGAAGGAACTGGATCTCAACCTGGGTTGCGTCGGCCCGATCCCGGCGCAAGTGCCAGGTGTAGGCGAACCGGGTCGGCGGCTCCCACACCGTGACTTCGCCCCATTCGTGCTCGGTGCCGTTGGTCTGGCGCTCGTAGATCCGCCCGCCGGGCCGGCCCTCGAGGACGACGCTCAGACCCGCTTCGGCCGAAACTGTGTGATCTCGCGGCCACCACTGGTCGATCCGGCCGGTCCACACGTCGAAGGCATGCTCAACCGGGCAATCGACCTCGAACTCCAGGCGGATCGGCTCGATCACTCGCGCCGCCCGGCGACGGCCGTGTTCCGGGCGACCAGCTGGAAGCGCGCCGTGGCTTCGCCCCAGACCTGCTCGACGTAGGCCCGGACGGCCTCGACACCCTCGTCGTGGAGCTGGTAGATCCGGCGCGTCCCGAGCGGCCGCTCCACGACCAGGCCGGCCCGCTTGAGGACGCGCAAGTGGCGCGACACGGCCGGCCGGCTGATCGGGAGCAGGTCGGCGATCTCCTGGACCGAGCGTTCGCCGCTGCCCAGCAGCTCAACGATCGCCCGCCGGTTCGGGTCGCCCAGGGCGTCGAACGGGTCACCGCCGGGCTGGGCCAGGGTCACCGTGCCCGCATCTTGTTGTTCTTGGCATCGTGGGTGATCTCGGCCAGGCCAAGCGCCTCGAGGAGGGGCGGCATGTACACGCCAAAGCGGCCGCGCAGACCCTTCTTCAGGCCGTACCAGCCACCGACCGGGTTGTCGGCCGAGCGACCCCAGCTTTCGACGGTCCCGTCGGCGGTCGGCTTCTGCTCGTCGGCGCCGCCTAGCGGCACCCAGTCGCCCTGTGCCTTCAACCAGGCGTGCAGGTCGTCGATGGCCTTGGCGTCATAGAGGAGCTTCGTCCCGCCCACCTGGCAGACGATGGTCGGCGGGGTCGACGCCGGGTCACGGTACATCGTGTATTCGGACGTGCCGGGCGGCGTCTTGAGCACCCACGGGTCGTCCTTCGTGCCGGATCCGTTTGCCATGGCGGGGCCTCCTCAGATAATGCGTAACCGTCCGGCTACGGTAACAGCCCGGTCACTGACCGGCAAGGGCCAGGCGGTCTCGGAGCCAGGCCATCTTGGCCACGTCATGAAACCCCTGGCCGCCCTCGTGCTCGTTGAACGGGTACTCCCGGATCTCCTTCGGGCCGCCGTACCAGTTGAACGCGGCGAAGACTGTCGACGGGGGCGTGATGTCGTCCATCAGGCCAACCGAGAAGAGGGCCGGCGCGATTGCCCAGCGGCCGACGATCGCCACGTCGAAGTACGACAGGGTCGTGAGCGCCTGCGCCACGTGGTCCCGATGCGCCTTCAGGTAGCGCACGATCTCCAGGTACGGATCGCGGTCGGCGATCGTGATCGCCCGGGGGAAGTCGCTCAGGAAGGGCACATCGGGCAGCGCGGCGGCCACGTCGGGCAGGAGTCCGGCGACGGCCAGGCTGAGCGCGCCGCCCTGGCTGCCCCCGACGACCGCGACCCGGGCCGGATCGACCGCCGGGTGAGCCCGCACGGCCTCGACCGCCCGGACGGCGTCAACGAACAGGCGCCGGTAGTAGTAGGTGGCTGGATCCAGGATGCCCCGGGTCATGAACCCGGGATGGAATGGCGCCCCGATCGGGTCGGGGTCGGGCGTCTCGCTGATCGACCAGGTTGAACCCTGGCCGCGGGTATCCATGACCAGGTGGGCATAACCGGCTGCGGC
>JBBRIV010000390.1:0-1754 GCA_038220425.1 Candidatus Limnocylindrales bacterium | reverse complement strand
GTCGTTTCACAGGACGTCGACTCGGACTCGTCATGGTTCCCTCCGATGCGGGCCCACGCCCGCTGATGAACAGCATCTCAGTCATCGGCAGGTCGTGCCATTGCAGAGGTCGCCGGAAGGTTGCAGCCGCATTCCGGCGAGGACGACCTGGGGCGCGCCCGGCAGCTAGGACCGGCCGCCCGGCCGCTCCGCCAGGCGAGGCGCTCCGAACCAGGTGGTCAGCGCCTCGGCCAGGCCCTCGCCCAGCCCTGGCTGCACCAGCCCGCCCACCCAGGCCACGTAGCCGTCGGGTCGAATCAGCACGGCCGCGGGAGGACTGACCGGTCCGAGTGCTGGAAGCTCCCACGGGCCGGCGTAGCTGGCCCCGACCAGCTGAACCCGATCGGCCCACGGCGTGAGGTCGAAACCGGCAGGCCCAGTCAGGTTGAGGAGCACCGGCCGGGCCTCGCGGAGCAGGCTGAAGACCCGCCGCGGGCCACCGGCCGTGTCCAGGTCGAGGTCGGGCATGCGCCGTCCGAGCAGCGGGTGTCCCTCGCCCAGGTCGTAGTGAATGTCGAGGCCGGACATCTCGGCCCCAATTCGGCGCCGAGGCTCGTCCATCCTGAGGAGCCCATCGACGATCTTGGCCAGGGCCCTGGTCCGATCGTCGCGGCGTCGAATCGCGACCTGCGCCATCGTGGTCCGCAGGACGCGCGCGGCGACCGGGTGGCGCTCGGAGTGGTAGGTGTCCAGGAGGCCCACGGGCGAAGTCCCGTTGACCACCTGGGCCAGCTTCCAGCCCAGGTTCACTGCGTCCAGCACACCGGTGTGGAGGCCCTGTCCACCCATCGGCGGGTGCACGTGGGCGGCGTCGCCGGCAAGCAGGACGCGCCGGTCGCGGTAGGTCGCCGCCTGCCGGGTCGCGTCGGTGAACCTGGAGATCCAGGCAGGACTGTGGATCCCGAAGTCGGTTCCGTAGATGGCGGCGAGCGCCTCGCGGACCTCGCCCAGGTTGGGTTCGCCGGCCTGGCCAACGTGCGCTTCGGTCAGCACGATCCCGGCCAACCCGCCATCGCCCCGACCGATCGCGTGGGTTCCGAGCGCATCCTCGTACCAGCCCCACTTCGGCTCCTCGGCCGTCTTGACCTCGGCGATCAGCCAGCTCGTCGTCGGGTCCGATCCGGGAAACTCGATGCCGGCGGTCTTGCGAACCAGGCTGCGGCCGCCATCGCAGCCGACGAGATAGTCGGCCCGCAGCGATTGACCGTCGGACAGCGCGACGTCGACGCCACCCTCGTCTTGGTCGAAGCCCACGACTTCCCGTTCGCGATAGATCGGGACCGCGAGCTCGCCGACCCACTCGGCCGCGATTCGCTCGAACTGGTTCTGGGTGAGCGCGAGGCCGTAGTTGTGCCGCGTGGGCAAGTCGCTGATGTCCAGCGGGACCATGTTGAAGCCCACGATCTGCATGACCCGACCCTGGGCCAGGAACCGCTCGGCGATGCCACGCTGATCGAGGACCTCGATCGTGCGCGAGTGCAGGCCGCCCGCCCGCCTGCCGGCGAGATCCTGGCTTGGACGCCGCTCGACAATCGCGACATCGACGCCCGCCAGGGCCAGCTCGCCTGCCAGGATGAGGCCTGTCGAACCGCCTCCAGCGATCACCACCGCGTGCTCGGTCATCGCCCGCGACTCTACGGCACGGCCCGGGGCTTGCGGCAAGCCCCCCACCGCGCGATATGCTGGAAGGGAAGGTTGCCGTGCTCGGCAGTGCC
>JBBRIV010000389.1:0-1759 GCA_038220425.1 Candidatus Limnocylindrales bacterium | reverse complement strand
CGGTACGGGTAGGTCCGTATGTTGGGCCGCCTTCGGGGTGGGCCTCCGTGACGGGTTTTGTGCGAGCGAGGAGCCCCCTTGCCCTCGCCCGCCAGCCCGAGACTCTGTCCGCATTGTGACAGGTTCGATGGCATCGGCGTCTACCCGATTCCAGGACCGGTCTGCCCGAATCCGGAAGCTTTGGTATTCTCCCGACTCGAACACCGGTGTGCCCCGACCGGGACCTCGGCAGTGGGACCTGGATTGCGCGGCACCTGCGTGGGTTTGGCCGGCTCCCTTCCGTCCTCAGCCGCGGCCTGTCCCCGGCCACCCGAGCGGGGATAGCAACCGTGCGCCGCGGCGCACAGAACCTGGAGGACCGGATGACCTACGCCGATCGAACTCTCACCTGCGTCGACTGCGGCGTCGAGTTCATTCACAGCGCCGCGGACCAGGAGTTCTACGTCCAGAAGGGCTTCGTGTCCGACCCCAAGCGCTGCAGTGGCTGCCGGGCCAGCCGGCGGGCCGGCCGCGAGACCTCCGAGTACGACCTGCGTGACATCGGCGGGCCGCGCGGCTTCGAGCGGGGCGATCGGCCGACCCGGGAGTACTTCGCGGTGCTCTGCTCGTCGTGCGGCAACCAGGCCCAGGTCCCGTTCAAGCCGCGCATGGACCGGCCGGTCTACTGCTCGGACTGCTTCCGGACCCACTCCGCCAGCTAGGGCCAGTCAGCCCGCCCGGCGGGCCGAGATGTTCAACCGGACGTAGTCGATCAGCGGCCGGGGCAGCCGGCTGGCGACCGCGGCCACGAACGGCTCGCGCTCCTCGACGGCCAGCCGGGCCAGGTGGTCACCCAGGATCACCGTGCGCAGGTAGGCGGCCGTGGGCTCGCCCGGCTCGACCGGCGTCGGCTCCGGCTGGAGCCAGGTGCGGATCGAGCTGAAGCCGGCAGCGGCCAGGCGGGCGGCGGTCTCCTCGGGCGTGGCGAAGGTCCAGGGACCGGTCCAGCCGTCGCCCAGGGTGGCCAGGATTGCCTGGATCGAGGCGATGTTGCCGGCTCCGCCGCACTGCGCCTCGAGCCGGCCGCCTGGTCGGACGACCGCCCCCAGGTGCTCGAACAAGGCGGGGTGGTCGGGAATCCAATGGAACGTGGCCGTCGACAGGATGGCGTCGACCGGCCCGAACGGCAGCGGCGCGCGCAGGTCGGCCTGGACCAGCTCCACCCGGTCGGCGAAGGGCGCCAGCCGGACGGCCGCCTGGTCGAGCATCGCCGACGAGCCATCGAGCGCGATGACCCGGCCCTGCGGCAATCGCTCGAGGAGCTGCTCGGTGACCCGGCCCGAGCCGCAGCCGGCATCCAGGACAAGCTCGCTGCCCTCGAGCTCGAGGCGGTTGACCACGCTCGACCCCCACTGGGTCATCGGGTCGGCGATCCGGTCGTAGGTGGCCGCGTCCCAGTCGCGCGGCCGGCTCAACCGGCTGAGGCGCCCGATTTCGCGGGAGCCGCCTTGGCCGAGGACTCGTCTGCCGGGGCCGGGCTGGGCCCGCTGCGGAGGCCCACGAAGTTGACCGCCGCGCCGGCTGCCATCAGGGCGGCGCTGACCAGGACGGCCAGGTGGAAGGCGTCGGTCGAGGCCTGGTTGGCAGCGGCAACGACGGCCGGCGGGGTCCCCGCAGGTGGCTTGTTGAGCGGCTGGACCGACGCCCGCAGGGTCGGGTCGTTGGGGTCGAGACCGGGCACGGCCGCGGCCAGCGAGCTGTAGAACGAGGCGGTGATCAC
>JBBRIV010000388.1:0-1779 GCA_038220425.1 Candidatus Limnocylindrales bacterium | reverse complement strand
CGGCAGCTCGCCACGATCCTGCCTTGACCGCGGCCGCTGGCGCAGGCGAGCGCCCCGCGGCCGTTTCCGTCAGCGGGCTGCGCAAGCGCTACGACGGCCGGGCAGTCATCGACGGCCTGTCGTTCGAGGTCCCGGCCGGTTCGGTGTTTGCCCTGCTCGGGCCGAATGGCGCCGGCAAGACCACCACCGTCGAGATCCTCGAGGGCTATCGCCGGCCGGATGACGGCACGGTCCAGGTCCTGGGGCTCGACCCGTCCCGCGCCGCTGCCGAGCTTCGAGGCCGGGTGGGGCTGATGCTCCAGGGCGGCGGGATCTACCCGCAGGCGCGACCGCGCGAGATCCTGCACCTGTACGCCCGGTTCTACCGCGATCCCCGCGATCCGGACGCGCTGCTTGAGCAGGTGGGCCTGGGCGATGTGGCCACGACCCGCTACAAGGTCCTGTCCGGTGGGCAGAAGCAGCGCCTTGGCCTGGCCCTGGCCCTCCTCGGCAAGCCCCAGCTGGCGATCCTCGACGAGCCCACCGCGGGCATGGACCCGGCCGCAAAGGCAGCCACCCGCGAGATCATCGCGAGCCTGCGCGACGGCGGGACCACCGTCCTGCTGACGACCCATGAGCTGGCCGACGTCGAGCGGCTGGCCGACCGGATCGCGATCATCGACCGCGGCCGGATCGTGGCCAGTGGGACTCTTGCCGAGCTCGCGGCCGGAGCGGCGCCCCGCCTGCGCTTCCGGCTCGACCAGGCCCTGGACCCGGCCGATGAGGCCGCTCTGGCCGTGGCCCTTGCAGCGGCCCTTGGGGTGGCCCCGGGCGTGGCCACAGGAGTCGGATCGAGCAGTGGCTCGCTGCAGGCCGATGGCGGGCGCGGGAGCTACCTGGTCGATGGGCTCGACTCACGGCCCGAGCTGGTCGCGGCGCTGGCTGCCTGGTGCGCCGCCCGGGGCCTCCTGATCGCCGAGCTTCGGACGACAGGGGCGACGCTCGAAGAGCGCTACCTGGCCTTGACCGGCCGGGCCGACCCTGATCCGGGCGGGCCGGTCGATGGCTGAAGCCCGGGCCAACGGTGGGCCGGTCGGGCGCTCCACGCTGGCCCAGCTGGGCATGGAGCTGCGCCTGACCGCCCGGCGCAGCGAGAACCTGTTCGTGATCGCGGTCCTGCCCCTGATCCTGCTCGTCTTCTTCACGGCCGTGCCCGCCCTGACCCCCACCACGCCCCGTCCGAACGACTTCCTGCTGCCCGGGATCCTGGCCCTGGCCGTGATCTCGACGAGCCTGGTCAACCTGTCGATCGCCACCGCCTTCGAGCGCTCGTACGGCGTCCTCAAGCGCCTGGGCGGGTCGCCCCTGCCCCGAGCCGGGCTGATCGCCGCCAAGATCGGCGCCGTCCTCGTCGTCGAGCTGCTCCAGGCAGCCCTGCTGGTGGCCGTGGCAGTAGGGCTGTTCGGCTGGCGGCCGGGGACCGACTGGGCGCCGCTGGTGGTCATCGCGGCGTTTGGGCTGGGCACGCTGGCCTTTGCCGGCCTGGGCCTGCTGATGGCCGGCACGTTGCGCGCCGAGGGCACCCTGGCCGCCGCCAACGGCCTGTTCCTGGTCTTCCTGCTGCTGGGCGGGGTGATCCTGCCCATCGACCACCTGCCCGGCCTGCTGGCCGATCTCGCCCGCGTCCTGCCGGCCAGCGCCCTGTCCGACGCCTACCGGATTGGTCTGGGCTCGACCACCGGCGACGCATTGCCCTCGCTGCTGATCCTGGCCGGCTGGGGCGTCCTGGCCTCGCTCCTG
>JBBRIV010000387.1:0-1787 GCA_038220425.1 Candidatus Limnocylindrales bacterium | reverse complement strand
CGGCGCTGTGCTGCCCATGACTGCAGGCTCAGCCGCCCATGTCTTCCTGGCCGCGACCGGCGAGGAACTGCCAGCCGGGGCCGCGTTCGGGGCGCGTGAGATCGCGGCTGTAAGCCGCTACGGCTATGCGACGAGCGTGGCGGAGCGCGAACCGGGCCTTGCTTCGCTCAGCGCGCCCGTACGCAATGGGGCAGGCGTGGTGATCGCCGCAATTTCCGTCTCAGGCCCGATGGAAAGGCTCACCCGCACCCCCGGCCGCCGATTCGGCGCCGCCGTGACGGCGGCCGCCCAGCAACTCGAGGACGCCATCAGCTGATCGATTTTCACGGTGCCATTGGTCCCGCGGAAGAGCGCTGTCCGGGACCCGACTGAGGATTGACGGCTTCGCAGCAGGCGATCAATCTCATCACTGTCACATCTTCCGACCAACCGGCACACGAGCCACCCAGGTCCAACCACCGAAAAGACGGTGAGCGATGGAACCGCTGCTCGGCATCGACATTTCCAACAACAACCCTGGCGTCGACATGCCCACCGCACGTCGCCAAGGCGTCTCGGTGCTGGTCGCGAAATGCTCGCAGGGCTGGGCCGGTGGGCCGGGCGGCTGGATGGACTGGACTTTCGTCGACATCGTGAACCGGGCGCGCGCCGCCGGCATCCCGGTCGTCGGGGGCTACCACTGGGGCCTGCGGGGAAACGGCGCCGCGCAGGCCCAGCAATTCGTCCGTTCGCTCGAACGCGTCGGCGGTCCTCGCGGTCTGCTGTGCGCCCTCGACATCGAACGAAACGACTGGAACCAAGGCCTCAATATCGATGCGGCCACCGTGGACGATTTCCTACGGGAGTGGGACCAGATCACCAGCCTGCAGCCGATCCTGCTCTACGGGGCCTCCTGGTACCACGACGGCTACCTCGGAGCCGGCGCCCGTTGGCCGAACCGCCCGTTGTGGTGGGCGGGCTACAACGGCGCGGCCGGTCAGATCCAGAGCCTGCTTCCGAGTGTCACTCCCGGGTGGATGGTCCCGTTCGGCGGCTGGACTTCGTACGCGATCCGCCAGTTCACCTCGCAAGCGGTCGCCGGCGGGGTCACCGTCGACGCCAACGTCACCTACCTCAGCCTCAGCCAGCTGCATCGCCTGACGCAGCCCGGCCTCTCCCCCGGCACGGACATGTTCCGCGCTGCAGCACTTCAGGAAGGACTCGTCATGGACCCAGAGGTGCAGGCCCGCTTCGACGCCATCGACCGGCGGCAGTCGGAGCTCCTGATGACGCTTCAGCAGATCGTGACCGTGGTGCAAGGCATCCCGAAAGGAAAGCCGAACCCCTTCGGGCTGATCGGGACCCAGGACCTCGCGGTCAAGCTCGACCGCATCATCTCGCTCGAGGAACGGCACCAGCAGCACGAGCCGGTGAAATGAAGACGATCGCGCGCTACTACAAGGCGCTCGCCGGTGCCGTTCTTGCCGGTCTCACGTCGGCCGGCACCGCGCTCGTGGATGGTCACATCTCGGCGGTCGAGGGGATCACGATCGCCATCGCCGTGATCGCCACCTCGGCCGGTGTCGGGATCGTCACCAACGCTCCGTCGCCAGGCGTCCTCAGCGCCCACGAGGCTGCCACGAGTCAGCTCGCGGGTCGGGTGGACGGGGTCGAGGCGCAGCTGCAAGCCACGCCTGACCTCGGTTCGGTGGTGTCGCAGGGCATCGTGCTCGGCCTGCGAACCCTTGGCCAGGTCCCCGATCAGCCGGCCGCGCGTACCGAGCTGGTAGCGGCCGCGGCCGCCGACC
>JBBRIV010000386.1:0-1793 GCA_038220425.1 Candidatus Limnocylindrales bacterium | reverse complement strand
CCGGGGCCTCCCCGCCGCCCAGCTCCGGACCCAGCCCGAGCACGAGCAGCAGTCCGACCGCATCGCCCAGCTCCGGCCCGGGGTCGAGCCCGCCGGCCGGCGACGTGGCGGCCCTGATCGCCTATGCCAACCAGCACTTCGAGCTCGCCCAGGCGGCCCTCCGGGATGGGGATTTCGCGACCTACGGGGTCGAGATCGCCAAGGTCCAGCAGGCGCTCCAGCAGCTCGATCAGCTCGTGCCGCCGCCGAGCCCGAACCCCTAGGCCGCGGTGGGCGGCCTGAGATCGGCCCGGGCGGCTGCTCGTCGAACGATCGCCCGGCCAGCACTCTGGCCGATCGGCCTGGCCGGATTCCTGGCCCGGGGTGGCATCGTCCTGTTCAGCCTGCCGATCATCGTGGCTCCCAGCGTGGTCGGCGTGGGCACGTTCATCGGTCCGGCCTCGATTACCCCCGATGGCCCGACGACCGGCCTGGTCGTCCGGATTGCCCTGTGGAGCGGCCTGGCGATAGCCGCCCTGGTGGCGGGCACGATCATCGGCGCTGCCGCGGAGATCGAGCTGACCCGGACCGGCGAGGCGGCGCCGGCGGCCAAGCCTCGTCTGGCCAAGCCCGCGCTGGCCGAGCCCGGCGTGGCTGAGCCGGGCGGGCGCTCGAGTCGCCTGCTCGGCCGGGTGTTCCTGATCCGCCTGGTCGGCCTGGCTCCGCTCGTACTCGTCCTGGCCGTGGGCCTCCAGCGGCTGGGCCAGATCGCCTACCTCGAGCTGACCCTGCCGACCAACCTCACCAGCCCGATCGTCGTGCGGGTCGCGGGCCAGGCCCCGGAGGTCGTCGGGGCGATCGTCCTGGCCTGGCTGGCCGGTGAGCTGGTGGCGGGCCTGGCGGTCCGGCTGGCCGTGCGGGATGGCTCGACCGTGGCTCGCTCGATCGGCGGCGCACTTGGGCTGCTCGCCCGTCGCCCGTTCGACGTCCTGCTCGTCAGCCTGGGCTCCCTCCTCGTGGTGATCCCGGTGCTTGGCCTGGCGATCGGCCTGGTCGACGGGACCTGGCAGCTCGCCCGGGCGGCCCTGCTGGGCGGCGGGGGCCCGGCCGGGGTGGGCCAGATGATCGGCTCGACGCTCCTCCTGGTGCTGGCCTGGACGGTCGCCCTGACGCTTGCCGGGGCGCTCGCCACCTGGCGCAGCCTGGGCCTGACCCTGACTGTCGGGGAGGACCATCGGGGGAGTGGTCGGATGCGCCAGGAGCGTGCAACCCTGTAGCGCCCGAGCCGTCGGACGCGTCGGCGGTCGGACCGAGAGGTATCGAACATTGCCCAGGAAGCCGATCGGCTGCCCTTCATGCGGCGCACTCGTTTCAGGCGGACGGCTGTCCTGCCCGGCCTGCGGCACGCTGGTTGCGGCGGCTAGTGGCGCCAAACCGGCCACGAAGCCAGCCCCGGCACCACGCCCCCGGCCGGCAACGGTCCGGCCCGCGGCGGCAACGCCGGCGCCTGCGCCGGATCCGGCCCCAGCCGCGCCGGTGCTCGCAGCAGCACCGATCGGGATCCGGCCGACCCGGACCGGCTCGATCCTGAGCCAGCTCGCAGCGCGCCAGCCAGCCAGCCCCGGCCCGCTCGCATGGGCGCCCGAGCGACCAATCAGCCCGAGCATCCCAGGCGCCTATCTCGCTCCCTCGGCCGCCTTCATGGCGCCGACGCCCGGGGCGCGGCCGGTCCGGTTCGACGAGTCAGCCTTCCTGCGCTCGACCGGCGGCTACTCGGCCAGTGCTGCGGCGGCCGCGGCCCCGGTCGCCTTCGC
>JBBRIV010000385.1:0-1797 GCA_038220425.1 Candidatus Limnocylindrales bacterium | reverse complement strand
GGCCTGGGTGAAGGACATGCGGCCGGCGGAGAACTCCGCGAACGTCAACGGCAACGCTCGTAGGGCGCGGGCGACGCGGACTCTTTCGTAGGCGGCGCTGACGCCCATTCCGAGTTTCCATGACAGCCAATGCGCGCAGGAGCGGATGCCTGTCACCGCCCAGCTGCGGCGGGCGTCAAGCTCACCGATGTAGGCCAGCAGCCGCGCTTCGCCTGCGGCGATCCGGCCACCCCAGGTGGTGATCTCATCGACCAGACCGTCATCAGACAGGGCTGCCAGCGCCTGCAACGTCAAACATTCCTCCGCGGAGGAATCCGACGGATCCGACGAAGGTGCGGGCAACGAAGTCAGCGATCTCATAGCAAAAACGCTAGCCCCCACCACCGACAAAACCGGCGCTCAGAACGCGGTCCGGAGCGCGCCGAATTGGCGCTTAGCGGCTGCCGATGACTGCTTGCGTGTCCTTTCTGGCGACAGTCGCGTGACGGGGTGCATCAGCAGTGGACCGAAACAAGCTGCTCGTATTGATGACCGGCGTGGTCGCTACCTGAGATGGTCGCCGAGCCTGGCCGGCGCACCGTCAAGAACCGGTATGGGGGTGCCGAGAGTTCGCTTGACAATGACGATAGGGCCGACCCGGATACCGACAGCCGGGCAATCGGGCGCGCCTGGGGTAGCGCCACGGACAGGATCCCTGATCCCCCGCCAACACTGATCGCGGGGTGATGCTCCGTCGCAGGCGGCAAAAGAACCGGCTGAGCGGGCCCCTCCGGGAACTTTGAACAGGCCGCCGAGGACGAGTGAGTAGCGCACCCGGCCAAGCAAGCCAGGATCGAAGCAGCCAGAATGCACCACCGGGCTGCTCCTCGCACCACCATGGAACGAAGCATCACACGTCGCCACGGTTCGGCCAATGACGCGACCACCGCGCCCGCAGGTGCACGGTCGCAGCGGCCCGGCTGGACTCACGCTCACAAAGCGCCCGTTATTGCCGGCTCTCTATCGACCCGGGGCGCGCGAGATAGGCACATATTTGCGTCAGTTGCGGCAAAATTCGTTGATCGCGGAACCCTTGAGCATGCGGAAGGGCTCTTACTGGTTGTGGACGCCGAGTCGGAGTACCGCCAGTTCGTGTCGGAGGCTGCCAACCGGCTGTTTCGTACTGCCTTCGTCCTCACGAACGACCGGCAGCTCGCTGAGGATCTTGTTCAGCAGACCCTGCTGAAAGCCTGGCGATACTGGCGTCACGTTCGCGAGGCTGACGACCGGTACAACTACGTGCGGCGGATCCTTCTCAATTCACACACCCGCATGCACCGCCGGCGACGCGTCAGCGAGGTCCTGACCGCTGCCCCGCACGAACAAGAGGGCCATCGTCCGCTCGTCGATGAGCGAGATCAGTTGCTGCGGGCGCTCGATCGGCTGCCGTACGGACAGAAGGCAGTGCTGCTGCTTCGCTTCTACGAGGACCTCACCGTCGATCAGACGGCGGAGCTGCTGGGCTGCTCGGTCGGCACGGTGAAGAGCCGAACCGCGCGGGCGTTACAGCAGCTACGCATGTCCCCGCACCTCGATCCCCTCGAAGGGCGCTGACCACTATGCAACTGAACGAACTCCGGCAGGCCTTCAGCCGCCGAGAAGCGGCTGCGCCAACTTTCTACGCCGACCCCGACGAGCTGATCCGACAGGGGAGGCGCGCCAGTAAACGGCGCGCCCTGGTCCTCGCCGCTTCTTGCGTGGCCATCGCGGTCATCGGCACCGTTACCGGGGTGATCATCAGCACGGGGCCGAAGGCCA
>JBBRIV010000384.1:0-1817 GCA_038220425.1 Candidatus Limnocylindrales bacterium | reverse complement strand
GCATCCCGACCCTGGCCCGGATCGACGCGCCGGGCACGATCGAAGGCGGGGATACGTTCTGGCTGCGCCCGGACCTCCTGTGCATCGGCCGGACGCTGCGCACGAACGAGGCCGGGGCCCGGCAGCTGGCCGGCCTGGTGGGCGGCGATGTCCGATTCTTCGACCTGCCCTACTGGTGCGGACCGGCCGAGCTGATCCACCTGCTCTCGGTGATCTCGCCGGTGGCCGATGACCTGGCCGTCGTCTACCTGCCCCTCCTGCCGGTCGGCCTGTGGCGGCTTCTCGACGAGCTGTCGATCCGGCTGATCGAGGTGCCCGAGGCGGAGTTCGGGACGCTCGGTTGCAACGTCCTGGCCGTGCGGCCCGGCGTGGTCATCCTGGCCGAGGGCAATCCGGTTACGGCTGGTCGCCTGGCCGCGGCCGGCTGCGAGGTCCATAGCTATGCCGCGACCGAGATCGGCCTGAACGGCTCCGGCGGGCCCACCTGCCTGACCCGGCCGCTGTGGCGCGAGACGGCATGAGCGGCAGGCTGAGCCGGCTCGAGCAGGTAGCCGTCGAGTCGATCGATCCGACCCGAATCGAGCACGAGCTCCGGGCGATCCTGGCGATTCCGAGCGTCACTGGCGACGAAGAGGCAGTCCAGGCGGCCATCGCCGGGCTCATGGCTGAGTCCGGCCTCGGCGTGGAGCGCGTCGCGACCGATCCGGCGGAGCTGGCCCGGGATCCCGACTGGCCCGGCAGTGAGATGGAGCGCACGACGCTGCCCGTCGTGATCGGGCGGGCTGGCCCGTCCGGTGGACGACGGGTCATCGTGCTCGGCCACGTCGACGTGGTCCCGGTCGGGGACGAGTCCCCCTGGCGGTCGCCGCCGTGGGTGCCAACGCTTTCTAGCGGCGCCCTCTACGGGCGCGGCGCGGTCGACATGAAAGGCGGTGTGATCGCCGGCCTCGCCGCCGTCCGGGCGGTCCTCGCCGCCGTGCGGGCGAGCGGCCGTGAGCCGGCCGGCGAGATCCTGTTCGTCACGGTCCCTTCGGAGGAGGACGGTGGCGGGGGAATGCTGGCTGCCATCCGGGCCGGCGTCACCGGAGACGCCGCGGTCATCCCCGAGCCGACCGGGCTCGAATTGGTGACGGCCCATGCCGGGGCGATCACCTTCCGCCTGACGATCACGGGCAAGGCCGCCCACGCCTCGAAGCGCCGTGAGGGCGTCTCGGCCCTGGAGGAGCTGGTGGTCCTGACCGACGCCCTGGCCGCGGACGAGGCACGCCGGAATGCCGACCAGCGGCGTCCCCGGAAGGTCGCCCTCGGCTTGCCCTATCCCACGATCTACGGCAAGGTCAGCGGCGGCGACTGGGCCTCGAGCGTGATCGATCGGATCGTGGCCGATGGCCGCTACGGGGTTCGCCTGGGCGACACCTGGCAGCAGGCCGAAGTCGAGCTGCGGGCGGTGATCGCCGCGGCCTGTGCCGCCGATCCCTGGCTGCGCGACCATCCGGCGCAGGTCGAGCTGGTGGGTGGCCTGTTCTCCTCGGCCGAGATTGCCGACGACCATCCCTTGCCGGTCGCCCTGGCCGGTGCGATCGAGGCGGTCCTGGGCCGCCGGCCGGCGTTCATCGCCGAGCCCTACGGGGCGGATATGCGCCTGCTGATCCGGGAAGGCGGGACGCCGACGGTCATCTTCGGACCGGGCCGGCCCGAGGTTGCCCACGCGCCCAACGAGCACGTGCCGCTCGACCAGGTCGTGGCCTGCGCCAGGGCCCTGGCCGTGTGGCTCCTGCGCGAGGTCGGACCGGGCTAGCCGAACAGCTCGTCGAGGG
>JBBRIV010000383.1:0-1866 GCA_038220425.1 Candidatus Limnocylindrales bacterium | reverse complement strand
TCGTCGCGTCGTTCCTGACCAAGCAGCTCGGGATCGACTGGCGAGTCGGCGCCGCGCACTTCATGGCCCACCTGGTGGATGGGGACGTCGCCAGCAACAGCGGTGGCTGGCAGTGGGCCGCATCGACCGGCATCGACGCTCAGCCTTGGTTCCGGGTCTTCAACCCGGTCCTCCAGGGCCGCCGGTTCGACCCCGAGGGCGACTACGTCCGGCGCTGGGTCCCCGAACTGGCGCGGCGATCGGACCTCTCCGGCGGAGCCGTCCACCAACCGCCTCTGGGTGCGTATCTGCCGCCGATCGTCGACCTTGCTGAGGGGCGAGGACGCGCGCTCGCTGCCTACCGCGAGGCACGGGCGAGGTATGGTTCCGGCGCCGGCCCGGCAAGCGGCGACTCGCCCTGAACGGGCGCGTTGTCAGAGCAGGTGCGTTCACAGCGTCACCTTGCCGATCCGAAGGGCCGGCGTGACCGGCTCTGGCGAGTTGATCGGGTCTTCAGCTGGCGGGGAGGAGGCGTCGCCCATGGCCGGCTTGGATCGCGGAGGAGGTGGAGCCGGTTGGGGCGACGCCGGGTGTCGCGGGACTTTCAGCGGGGACAGAGGACCGCGTCGATGACGTGGATGACGCCGTTGTCGGTGACGATGTCGGCCTGGGTCACGGTCGCGCCATCGACGTGTACGCCGTTGGACGTGTCGATCGAGACGTTCTGGCCCTGAACGGTCGGGGCGCTCTTGATCTTGGCGACATCCGCGGCCATCACAAGGCCGGGGATGACGTGGTAGGTCAGGACTGAGGTGAGCTTCGCCTGGTCCGCGAGGAGGCCGCCACGGTGCCGGCCGGAAGCTTCTCGAAGGCCGAGTGCGTCGGAGCGAAGACCGTGAAGATCGCCGACCAGGCCGAACGCGGGATCGAAGCTGGCTCGGAACGCGACGTCAGGCCGCCGGATCCGGCTCGCCGGTCATCGCCAGGATCAGGTCCCACAGCCTTCGCCGGTCGCCCAGCGACAGGCGCGTCGCGGGTACCCGGTCGAACGGCCGAGGCCGCCGATCGAGGAACACTCGCCCGGTCATCTTCCGCCCGTCGTTCGCAGCAACCAGCCAGACCATCGTGTCCGCACCCTCGGCGGGGGTCCGCAGCAGGCCGCCGACCAGGTCGCGGAAGCCCGGTAGAGAAGCCTCGAGGCCGGGCGTATCCGCCCAGCCCGGATGCATCGCGTTCGCGACGATGCCCCGATCACGCAGGCGCCGAGCCCACTCTCGGATGAGGGCGACCTGGGCCCGCTTCGCCCGCGCGTAGGCGCGTGGACCATCGTAGGTTCCGCGCTCGAAGTCGAGATCGTCGAGGGGCAGGGACTGGCTGTACATGCCCCCGGAGGTGACCGCGACGATCCGCGGATCGGGGCTCGCCAGGAGGCGTGGCAGGAGCCGACTCTCCAGGACGAAGGGCCCGAGGACCATCGTCGCGAACGTCTGCTCGAACCCCTCGGGCGTCATCTGGCGCTCGGTGAAGATCGCGCCGGCGTTGTCGATGAGCACGTCGATCCTGGGCTGGTCCTCCAGGATCCGGTCGGCCGCGCTGCGAACGGAAACCAGCGAGGACATGTCGGCGAGGATCGTGCTGACCTCGGCCCCCGGTGATTCGCTGCGCAGATCGGTCGCCGTCCGCTCCAGCCGCCCGGCATCCCGGCCGACAAGCACGAGCCGAGCGCCCATTCGGGCAAGCGAGCCGGCGGTCTCACGACCGAGCCCGGATGTAGGACCGGTGATCACGACGGTTCGACCCACCATCGACGACGATTCAGCGCTCGCCCAACTGAAGAGCCGGCGGCGAATCCGGTAGCCAACCCGGGTGAAGCTGGGGACTACTAGG
>JBBRIV010000382.1:0-1891 GCA_038220425.1 Candidatus Limnocylindrales bacterium | reverse complement strand
GACGCCTGCGCCCGTTCTGGTCACGGTGAACGCCACGTCAATACCAACTGGGATCGAGATCGACTATTTCACGGGGATCGTCTAGCGGGCGAGCGCCTTGTCTGCGCACGATCGGCTCATCGTGCTGGCGTCGTTATCCCGATGGAGGGGCGGAATCATCTCTTCATTGACGGCGACCGAGCGCAGTCGCCACACCCGCGGAACGCAGGGAGGACGTGGCGATGCCCGATGATTGGGTCCGGACACCGGCTCAGCAGGCGGCAATCGATCTCCAGGCAAAGATCGATGCTCGGGCACCGTCCGACGTGGTAGTCCGGACCTATCCGGGCTCGGCCGAGCAGGCGTATGCGGATTTTCCAGATCGACGCCGCCCAGATGATCCCCGCGGGCTGGCAGCCGATCGGTCAGCAGTACATCCCTGGTGCCCCAAGCATGGCGGGCGTGGCCCTCTTTGGGCTCCTGGCCTTTGCCTCCAAACCGCCTGGGTCCCTCATGGTTACCTACCAGTACCAGCGACCGCCGGCCCCGCCGGCGGCGATCGATCCACCGCGTTGTCTCTGCCGCGCCGGAGAAGCTGCTCGGGTGGGCGTGGTGGGGACGATTGCTCGTGGACTGCTCCTCGGCGTGGTTGTCCTCGTCGCCGCCCGCCCAAATGGCGAGGACCGGTCACCTGCAGGTCCGTCAATCCCCTGACTGTCGAGCTTGACCGGCGGCCGGTCCAGGTTCGCCGTGACCCAGCTCGTCGCCAGCCGGTAGGCCCGCCCGCCATCGCCGAGCTGCTCAAGGGAACACCTTGGCCGGCTCGACAAGTTCATCGACGAGCGCTTCGACTCGGCTAGCCACCGAAATAGCCGATCGAGCCGCGTATGATGCAGTGCGTCGACGCCTTGGGAGCGGCTGATTGGACACGTCACGAGCCGGGCCCCAGCAGGAGTTCCGATGCATGACGGCAAGGGTCGTCGATCCCATGTCCCGGTCCGGCATCTCCGCGTCGTGCTGCTGCCACGGCGCTGTTACTCTGGACCGGATCGGAGTCCAAGGTTGGCTGAGGGCCAGATAAGCGCCAGATAAGCGCAGCCGCGTAGGGTCCTTGGAGGCCCCTAGCGCCACACCGACAGGGGGAAGCCTACCGACGATCTACTTGACGGCTTGTGCTCCCGTGCCCGACCGCTTGTCGCCACCGCCATTCAACCGCGTGACGAAAAACCCTGGACAGGAGGCATGCATGGTCCGCCTACGTGGCATCACGATCACACTCATCGCAGCATTCCTGATTGCCACCCCCACGGTCGCAGCCGCGAACCCGGTCGGCGCGTCGCCTTCAAGTCTGATCGTTCGGGTCTTGGACTCCAGTGGCCAGGCCATCGCAAACACCCGTGTCCACGTCTCGGTGATGTGGCCGACGCAAACCCTGTGGAAGAAGCATGGCCGCAGCTCCGATGTGGATGCCGCAACAAATGGGTCCGGTTTGGCGAGCTTCGCCTTGGGAGCGTCGGCAGCCCAGCGCGAGGCAATCGCCGCCAACGGCGGCTGGCTCAACCTGACGATCACCTCGTTCGACGCCAACGGTCGGCCAGGAAAGTCAACGGCCATTTCACGCTACTTCGGTGCCCGTGCAGATCAGCTCGACGAACTCGCACCCGGGGCTCGCTCCGGGGCTGCGGTGACCCTCCGCGAGGCTCCCGGCACGGCAGTCACGCGATCGGGCGTCGCACCCTTCGACACGTGGTGCTCCAACTACCACTGGGAGGTCCGATCTACCGCGTGGGATTACACGGCAATGGGCTCTCTCAACAGTGCCGCTGACACTTTGGCCGCTGACTACAATTACGGAATAAGTTCAGACATCACAGTTGATGTCGCATTCGAGAGTACCGTCGGTGGCTGGGGG
>JBBRIV010000381.1:0-1897 GCA_038220425.1 Candidatus Limnocylindrales bacterium | reverse complement strand
CGCGGAGATGCCTTCGCATCGCCTGCTCCTGCGGGCGGGCTACGTCCGCCAGCTGGGGTCCGGTCTGTATTCGCTGCTGCCCCTCGGGTTCCGGGTCACCCAGCGCGTCGAACAGGTCATTCGCGAGGAGATGAACGCGATCGGCTGCCAGGAGCTCGAAATGCCGGTCATCCATCCCGCGGACCTCTGGCGCGAGTCTGGTCGCTACGACCAGATCGGTCCGGAAATGGCCCGCTTCAAGGACCGCGGCGATCGGGACATGGTCATCGCCATGACCCACGAGGAAGTCGTCACGGACCTGCTCCGCGACATCGTTCGCTCGTACCGGCAGCTGCCCGTCCGGCTCTATCACTTCCAGACCAAGTTCCGGGACGAGCCGCGCTCGCGGGGTGGGCTGATCCGAGTGCGCGAGTTCGTGATGAAGGACTCGTACAGCTGCGACCGCGACGAAGAAGGCCTGGACGTGAGCTACTGGGCCCACCACGGTGCGTACGTCCGGATCTTCGAGCGGCTGGGCCTGCTGGCCATCCCGGTTGCCTCCGACCCGGGCATGATGGGCGGCAGCCTGGCCCACGAGTTCATGGTCCTGAACCCAGCCGGCGAGGACCTCCTGGTCCTGTGCGACTCGTGTGGGTTCTCGGCCAACCGCCAGGTCGCCGCGGTCCGCGTGCCGCCGGCTGCCGAGGCCGAGTCCCTGGCCCTGGAAGAGATCGCCACGCCCGGCACGACGACGATCGCCGAGCTGGCGTCCTTCCTGGGGATCCCGGCCGCGGCCACGGCCAAGGCGGCCTTCTTCATGGCCGGCGACGGCCGGCTGATCACGGCCATCGTGCGCGGCGATCGTGACGTGAACGAGACCAAGCTGAGCAACGCAACCAACGTCTCCGGGGGGCTCCGGCCGGCCACGATCGAAGAGATCCGGGCCGCCGGGATGGAGCCCGGCTATGGCTCGGCCGTGGGCGCCCACGACACCCTGGTGGTGGTCGACAACCTGGCCGCCCAGGCACCCAACCTCGTGGCCGGGGCCAACCGGGTGGGCTATCACCTGCGCAATGTCAACCTGGGTCGCGATTTCCAGGCCGACCTGGTGACCGACATCGACAACGCCCGCGAAGATGACGGCTGCCCCGTCTGTGGCCAGCCCGTGATCCTGCGCAACGGGATCGAAGTGGGCAACATCTTCAAGCTCGGCACGCGCTACAGCGCGGCCCTCGGGGCCACCTACCTGGGCGAGGACGGCCAGGCCCATCCGATCGTGATGGGCTCGTACGGGATCGGCCTGGGCCGCAACGTCGCCTGCATCGTCGAGGCGCATCACGACCAGAAGGGGATTGCCTGGCCCGACGAGGTAGCCCCGTATCGGGCTCACCTGGTTTCGATCGGCACCAACAAGGAGCCCCGGGTGGCCGAGCTTGCCCTTGAGTTCCACGATGGGGCGGCCGCCGCCGGCCGGGAAATTCTGTGGGACGACCGCGATGATTCGCCCGGCGTGAAGTTCACCGATGCCGAGCTGCTGGGAATGCCCTGGATCGTCACGATCAGCCCGCGCTCACTGGCGGCCGGTGGCGTCGAGGTGACTCGCCGGGCGACCGGCAACCGGAGCGTGATGCCCCTCGAGGATGCCCGGGCGTGGCTCGTGGGCGAGGGCGACCCGCCGGCCTGATCGGCTCAGGCCACCCGGCTGGGGCGGTCCTCGACGGCTGGCTCGTCGCTCGTCGCGATCACCGCCACGCCAACCTCGGCATCGGCCGGCGCGGCGCTCAGTTGGGCCGGTTCGGCCCCAAGGTCGTCGATCGAATCGATCGCGCCGTCTGATTCCTCTTCTTCGTCGGACCCGTCCTCCAGGATCGACGAGCTGGAGGGCGCCAGGGCTTCTTCCATTACATCGATCCGGCCG
>JBBRIV010000380.1:0-1906 GCA_038220425.1 Candidatus Limnocylindrales bacterium | reverse complement strand
GGACTACCGCGACATCGTCGTGCGGATTGGCGATGGCCCGCAGACTCTGCTCGAGGTCGCGGACCTCGGGCGTGTCGAACAGCGACAACCCGCCGACCACGGTGTACGGGATCTCTTCCTCGCGCAGGCGGGCCACGATCTCATTTCGATGCTTGTGCTTGCGGTAGAGGACGGCAACGGCGGACCAGGCCGGCCCACCGGTCGCCCGCGTCGTCAAAGCCCGGATGGCATCGACGATCGCGACCGCCTCATCCTCTGGTCCGGCGCACACGATGATCTCGACCGGCGGCCCGGCCGGACGGGCGGTGGTCAGGTGCTTGTCCGGCTCCTGGCGCTGGAGGTTGTGGCCGATCAGCCGGTTGGCCACGTCGAGCACCTGGGGCACGGACCGGAAGTTCTCCTCCAGCCGGAGACGCGGCGGCGGCCCGGGCGAACGCCCGCCCGGAGCGTGGGTGGCTGGACCCGAGAATCGTCGGGCGAACTCGGCGAAGGCCGCGAAGCTGGCGCCCCGGAAGTGGTAGATGGACTGGTCGTCGTCGCCGACGACCATCACGTTGTCCGGCCGGTCGGGCGTCCGGCCGATCAGCTCGATCAGCTCGATCTGGGCGATGTTGGCGTCCTGGAACTCGTCGACCAGGACGTATCGAAACTGGCGCTGCCAGCGCCGGAGCAGGTTGGGACGAACCTTCCAGAGCTGGGTTACCGCAGCGATCTGTTCGCCGAAGTCGAGCGCTCCGCGCCGGATCAGCTCCACCTGGTAGGCCCGATAGACCCGGGCGAGCTCCTCCAGGCGGACGATCTCCAGGGCCGCGCCGTCGCTCACATAGGTGGCCGCCAGGCGATCGACCAGGAGTCGTTCGTCAGGCGTGTACTCATTGATCGACTGCAGGCCGCCCGTCCCAAGGACCGTCCGACGGGCTTCGCGTTCGGCGAGCTTGTCCGGATCGGGCCGACGGTGCGCGCTGGGCTCGGCGCCGCGGTCCTCGGCCCGCTCGACCCGCCGAAGCTTGGAGTATTCCTTGCGCATCTCGCGGGGCAGGGACAGGTTGCCCTGGACCTCGAGCCGAATGACCGCCGCCTCGAATGGACCGTAGCGCGCCTCGAAGACCGCCCGCTCGTCAGCGACGTAGGCGTCGAAGTCGTCGGGCGTGACCAGTTCGTCCTTGGCCCGGTTGATGAACTGGACCATCGGGCCCAGCGCCCACCAGCCGGCGTGATAGAGGAGGCTGAGGCTGGGCTCGAGGTCGCGAAGGAGGAGCATCTGGCCGATGCCGTCGAGCACGTCTGGGTGGGCCGGCAGGCCGGCCTCGGCAGCGGAGTCGGTCAGGACCTGGTGGCAGAAGCTGTGGAAGTTGGACACGCTCATGCGTGCCCGGACGGTGGGTCCGACCGTCTGGTCGAGGCGCTCCTGGAGTTCGCGGGCGGCCTTGACGTTGTAGGTCAGGACCAGCAGCTGCTCTGGCAGGAGCGGCCCGTCAAAGGGGTTGCCGGGTGCGGGCCGGCTGGCGGGCTCAGCTGGCCACAGCCCGACCTGGGTCGTCTCGGCGAGCAGCGCCGGTTCGCCGGGCTCGGCCGGCAGGAGTCGCCCGAGCGAATCCCGAGTGCCACTACCCAGCGTGTCGAGGAGCCAGCGCACGCGCTCGACAATGACCCGGGTCTTGCCGGTCCCCGCACCGGCGATCACGATCACCGGCCCGTCGCCGAACCGGACGATCCGCTCCTGCTCGGGCGTCAGGTCGATGCGCTGGTCCACGGCCGGTTCGATCACCACAACGGGAGAGTACCCGCCAAGCGTGACAGCTTGCCCGGCACCGGAGCCTCAGTCGACAGCGCGCACCCGGGCTGCAGCCGGTCGTGCGGTCATGATCAGGTTGCCCGCCGGGACGCGCGGCAGGCGTCGGTACCA
>JBBRIV010000379.1:0-1925 GCA_038220425.1 Candidatus Limnocylindrales bacterium | reverse complement strand
CGGCACCCAGGTGGGTCTGGCCGTCGGGGCACGGGAGCGTGCCGGTGACATGCACGTCACGATGGCGATCCGGACCCCGGACGGCGTCCGGCTCGAACGCCGCCTCACCTTCCTGGGCGGAAGTCAGGGCCGCTCGCGGGCCGCCCTGCTGGCCGCCGCGGCCCTACTCCAGCGCCTGCGCGCGAGCGCGCCAGCCGACTGATGCAACTGGGCGGGAGCGCGCGAGCCGGCTGAGTGCCGGGCCAGGTTGCGACTCAGGAGATGGACAGGACCGGGGCCTCGTTGCGAGCCGCGGCGACGCTCATCCGGGCAGCTACCTGGCGGGCGACATCGACGAGGGCCCGGGCGGCCGGACCAGGCTCGCGCTGGGCCACCGCCGGGATCCCCACGTCGGCGCCCTGGCGGACGGTGATGTCCAGCGGAATCGAGCCCAGGTAGTCGATCCCGTGCTCGCGGGCGAAACGCTCGCCACCACCCCGCCCGAAGATCTCGGTCACCTCGCCGCAGTGGCCGCACACGAAGGCCCCCATGTTCTCGAGGATCCCGGTGACCGGCACGTTCATCCGACGGAGCATGGCCAGGGCCTTGGTCACGTCGAGCAGGCTGACCTCCTGGGGCGTGGTGACCAGGACGGCGCCCGAGATCGGCACGGCCTGGGCCAGGGTGAGCTGAGCATCGGAGGTCCCCGGCGGAAGGTCCACCACGAGGTAGTCGAGGTCGCCCCACTCCACGTCCCGCAGGAACTGCTGGATCGCGCCACCGATGAGCGGACCGCGCCATACGACTGGCTGGCCTTCGGGCACGAAGAACTGGATCGAGATCACCTTCACGCCGTGGCGCTCGAGGGGCGTGATCTTGTTGTTGGGGCTGGCCTTGGGCTGGCCCTCGATGCCCATCATCAGGGGGATGTTGGGACCGGTGATGTCGGCGTCGAGGAGGCCAACGGAGGCACCCGACTGGGCCAGGGCCACCGCCAGGTTGACGCTGACCGTGCTCTTGCCCACGCCGCCTTTGCCCGACACGACGGCAATGATGTTCTTGACCCCGGGCAGGAGCTGCTGGGCCTGGGCCGGCGCCGCCCGGCGGACCATCGCCCCCCAGGTGATCTCGACCGCCTCGGCCCCGATCGCTCCGAGCGCCGACCGGACGTTGCCCTCGATCTCGTCCTTGAGCGGGCAGGCCGGCGTCGTGAGCTCGATGGTGAGGGCGATGCGGCCGCCGTCGATGGCCACGTTCTTGACCATGTTGAGCGTCTCAATGTCGCGTCCGAGCTCGGGCTCCTGGACGTTCGATAGCGCCGCGTGGATGGCATCCTCGGTGAGCACGATCATGGGCGGGATTCCTCGGGCGCTTGGTGATGATTGCTGGTTCTGACAGGATTCGTGTCGCAATCGTAGCGCTCACCAGCTGAACCCGCCCCAAGTGCTCCGATGGACTCGGGTCGGCCATTCGGATCTGCGCGGCACGACCGGTCCACCCGACGATTCTCGTGAAACTGAGGACCAGTTCCTGCGAAGAACGCAGGTTCAGAGTGTCCTTGACACCCGTTTCCGCGCGGACCTATCCTGCGGCCATCGATGGCGTTCGCGAGCTGCGAGGAGGCGCCGTCGATCGCGCCCGCCTCCCCCCGGGGAATGGTCGAACCCCATGCCGCAGGAGTTCGTGGAGCCCGTGTCCGAAATCGATGTCCGACTCGTCGATGTCGTCAAGCGCTTTGGCGACCACAACGCCGTTGATCACATCAGCATCGACGTCAAGGACGGCGAGTTCTTCTCGCTCCTTGGGCCGTCCGGCTGCGGCAAGACCACGACCCTCCGGATGATCGGCGGGTTCGAGCAGCCCACCAGCGGGTTGATCGAGCTGCAGGGCCAGGACGTCACCTGGCTGCCGTCCTACAAGCGCAACGTGAACACGGTCTTCCAGAG
>JBBRIV010000378.1:0-1939 GCA_038220425.1 Candidatus Limnocylindrales bacterium | reverse complement strand
CCGCCCAGGAAGATCAGGGCGATGATCGCAACGATGGCGATGAGGGCGAGGATCAAGGCGTACTCGGCGAGGCCCTGGCCTTCGTCGTCCGATCGGAACGACGCAAAGAGTGCAGAGATGTAGTTCGTCACGGTGAGGCGTCTCCTGTTCATGGGTAGCGTCTCCGCGGCCGGTGCTCAATGAAGCCTGGGCGGTCGGGAGGACAGTCACGGCAGATTCTCAGGGCGCACACCGCCTGTCAACGGAATCTGGAGGAATTTGGTGCCTGAATGCCCACACCAGAATGCGCGGATCCTGGAGAGGGACCCATCGTGAGCGTCCGCCGGGATCCCCGCGTGGACGCCTACATCGATGCGCTGCCGTCCTGGCAGCAGGTGATCTGCCGGCAGGTTCGCGACCTTGTTCAGGCTGCCGATCCCGGTGTGGTGGAGACGATCAAACGCGGAACGCAGCCGTACTTCGTCCTGGACGGCAACGTGTGCGCCCTGCTCGCGACGAAGGATCACATCAATGTGTTCCTGTACGACGGCGCGATCGTGCCTGATCCGGACGGGATCATCACCGGCGGTCACGACAACACGACCGCCCGAACCGTGGCCATCCGGGCCGGCGAGCCAATCAACGCCTCGGCCCTGTCGGCCATGTTCCGCCAGATCATCGCCAACAACCGGGCGGGCGGCTGGCGCAAGCTGAAGGCCGCCGGCGAGCGCATGCCGAGCCTTGGCGAGTAGGCTGCGACGATGACCGATATGCTGCGGGTGGTGCTCGAGCTCGGCAAGAAGCGCCGGGTGGTCGCTGGGGCGACGGACTGGCCCGGCCTCGATCGTTGGGGGACGTCGGAGGACGACGCGCTGGCCAAGCTGTCGGCGTACCACTCGAGGTACGCGGCAGTTGCCGATCGAGCCGGCATGGGCAGCGCCTTCAGCGCCGCGCGCACGATCGAGGTCGTCGAACGGGTTCCCGGGTCCAGCTCGACGGACTTCTGGGGCATCGCCCACGTTCCATCCCAGATCGAAGGGCAGGTGCTGCCTCCAGCCGACCTGGAGCGCCGGCTTGACCTTCTGCGCGCCTGCTGGGCCGAGTTCGACGACATCGGCGCACGTGTGTCCGAGGAGCTCCGCCCCGGATCTCGCAATGGCGGGCGCAGCCGCGACCAGATCGTTCGCCACGTTTACGGCAACGAGCCGGGTCAATTCTCGCGCAAGATCGAGGTCCGGACGCCCCTGGAGGTTGTCCTCACCGCAAATGGCCTGGTGGCCCATCGACAGGCCTACCTCGAGGCGATCCGGGCCTACAACGCCCAGGCCAAGCCCGCCCGCAGCTGGCCGATCCAGTTTCTCGTGCGCCGGACGGCCCATCACGTCATGGATCACGCCTGGGAGCTGGAGGATCGGGGCCTCGAGTCAGCGGCCCCACGATCGGCCTGATCGGGTGAACGAGGAACCGGGCGGACCCCGAACCACCCCCCTGCGGCCGCGCACCGCTGGCCGATCGGTCCCGATTCCGCCCGTCGTCCCCACCGTCGTGGTCGTCAGCCTCGTCCTGGGCCTGATCCTTGGATTCGGGCTCGCCTCCAAACCCGGTCCCACGGCGCTGCCGTCGGTGACCGGATCCATCGCCAGCCTGCCCGCGGCCACGGCGGCCCAGGCGCGGACTGACCCAACGCCCTTCGACCTTCCGCCGGCCGGCGGGCTCACCTTCGTCCAGGCCCAGGCCGTGCTGAAGCTGGCCGCAGTTGGCACCGACTCGCCGGCCGCCGTGGTCTCGGCGCAGATCACCCGGTACGGCCGGGTCGCGAACGGCGCCCTGCCCGCCGACCGCTGGGTGTGGGCCTTTGTCGTTCGGGATGTCTTCGATCAGGCCGCGTGCGCCGCTGGCCAACCCTCGGCCGAGCCCTGCCCACCGCCGGGCGCCACCGAACTTGCGGTCTTCGACTACC
>JBBRIV010000377.1:0-1952 GCA_038220425.1 Candidatus Limnocylindrales bacterium | reverse complement strand
ATGTAGGCCCCTTCGTTCAGGCCGAGGGCAAAGATCCCGGCCTGGACCGCGCCTTCGATCGTGAGCGGCCCAACCACGAGATCGGGCCACAGGTAGATCCGGGCGACGCTCAAGCCGTAGTAGAAGAACACGAGCTGGACGAGCAGCGGCGTGCCCCGGAAGAACCAGACGTAGGTGTTCGCAATCCAGCGGATCGGGCCGACCTTGGACATCTTGCCCAGGGCGGCGAACACGCCCAGGATCACCCCGATGAACTGCGCGGCGATCGAGATTGTGACCGTCAGGATCAGGCCGTTGATGATCGCCTGGTCGGGCCGGAAGAGCGAGTCGAAGAACAGATTCCAGTGGTAGGGGTAGGGCGCCCGGTCCGAGCCGGCGCAGCCGGCGAGGGTTAGGGCAAGCACGACAAGCACCCCGACCGCCAGCGCGGACCGGGGCGCTCTCGACTTTCGACCGCGATCGGACCGGATCATCGACCAGAGCGAGTCGATGGAGGTCGCTTACTGGATCTTGTTGAGGGTCATCGCGTCGGCTGCCGTGACGGCACCCGAGTCGACGGCATTCTGCTTGAGGATGGCCAGGTAAGTGCCGTCATTGATCATCGACACGAGTGCCTGCTGGACTGCGTCGCGCAGGCCGGTGTTGCTCTTGAGGACGCTGATCCCGGCAAAGGCCGGCGCCAGCGGCGGGATCGGAGCCAGCACGAACTGGTCCGGGTGCTGGATCGTGTAGTAGGCGGCCGGTGGGGTATCGGCGAAGTAGGAGTCGACTTGGCCGGACTGAAGCGCCAGGAGCGCATCGGAGTCCTTGCCGAAGGTCTTGGCCACGATTGCGGGCAGGCCCTTCGCCACGCAGGCCGGGGTCAGGGTCTTGGTCATGTAGTCGACTTCGGTCGTGCCCGTCTCGGCGCCGACCTTCTTGCCGCACAGGTCATCGGTGGTCTTGATCCCGGCCGGGTTGCCCACGGCCACGACGAACGACTGGCCTGCCTGGAAGTACGGGATCATGTCGACCTGCTTGACCCGCTCGGCCGTGATGTTCTGGTCGCTGATGATGATGTCGCACTTGAATCCGGCGAGCGCAGGGATGATCGAATCGAAGACCGTGTTGTTGATCACGGCATTCAAGCCCAGCCGCTTGGCGATCTCCTGGCCGATCTCGATGTCCGAGCCGATCGGCTTCTGGTTGGCGTCGTAGTACTCGAGCGGCGGATACGGGATGTCCGAGCAGATCGCAAGTCCGCCCGCCACAGTCAGGACGGCGTTCGATGGCAGCGGGACGGTGGCGCTGGAGGCCACTGGGGAGGGGGCCGCGCTGGGCGCGGTGGTCGGCGCGAGCGAGCCAGCCGGCGTTGCTGGCGGAGCACTCGTAGCAGGGGCTTGAGTTGGGGCTGTCGTCGCCGCCGACGAGCACGCCGAGACGGTGATTGCCAGGACCGCGAGCGTTACCGCGGCCGTGCGCAAGGTACGCATGCAGGATCTCCTCCACGAATCGCAAAAGTTCGATGCAATCAATCTGGCTCGGCTGGCTCTCCCTCCGCCGAGACGGTGCAGCGTATCACCCTCATCGGCGCATCGATCGGCAGGAGCACCGTGCATTCCGCCTGCCGCCCGCCCGGCCCGCCACGATGCCGCTACGATCTGGGCGATGCCAACCGAGCCGGGGTCCGAAGCGCCTGTCGATTCCGGCTCTCAGGCGGCGAATTGGCTGGTCGTGCGGGCCGCCCGGAAGCGGCGCTGGGGCGGTGAGATCCGGCGCCAGCTGATCTTCAAGGAGCTGGCCGAGCAGACGCGTGCCCGCCAGTTCGACACCTGGGGCCAGATGCGCCGGTACATCACCGGCCGGCTCTACCCGCCGTTCATGCGCCCGAACCGGCTTGGCCGGCACCTTGCGGCCTCCGAGCAGCCCCACGCCTACCACATGCCCTGGATCGTCGAGAAGACCGATCCGGT
>JBBRIV010000376.1:0-1957 GCA_038220425.1 Candidatus Limnocylindrales bacterium | reverse complement strand
GCCCATCTGCGCGGCCAACCAGGTGCGGACCGAAAACGTCGCCATGCGATACTCAACTGGTCCTACGGGCACTGATCGATGGTCAGCTGGCGCCGCCCGGGCGCGTGGCCTATCGTCGCCGCGACAGCGTATCGGTGCAACGACTGCGTACCAAGGCCCCGGGCGTCCCCCTTCGCCCGGGGCCTTTCCTTGCCCGCTCGGCCGGCCGGTTTCCGTCATGGTGAATCCACCCTTCTCCGGTCCTAACCGCACCAGTCGAAGGTCAGGGTGCCCACCCCGGTGATGCCGCGGTAGCGTTGAGGGCACGACCGCGATCAGTGCAACGACTCCGATCAGACGGCTCCGGGCGAAGACTCCCCGCTCGGAATCGTTCCATGTCCGGAACTCAATGACGACATCGGGGCCGGACGGGCGTGTCGTCGGGATCGCCGGCCACAGCTGCAGCGCAGGCGTCCTGAAACACAACCGTTAGGGGCCTGCCGATGGTCGTGAGACGCCTTGGCGCGAGGTTTTCATATCGTTTGGAACCGGCCAGCATCTGCAGCCGCGACCATGAGACTGCCTTGATGCCCGAACCCAATGAACTCCCGATCGCGCTGATCCCTGTCCTGCGCCCCGGAGAAGAGTTGGCTGTCGCGGCGCAGGCCACCGAAGCGACCATCGCCGTGACGGACCAGCGAGTCCTTGTCGATGTCCGCGGGCGACTCCGACTCAACGTCGAGATCCGGGACCTTCGGCGAATTGAGTTTGACCTGGACCGCACGGGTCCCGCCACGGTGGTGATCGTGCCGGATGATCCGCGTCAGGAGCCGCAGGTTCTGGCGATCCCATTCCGGGAGGTTCCCCGGGTGGTCCCAAGCTCTCGCGGTCCTGAGCGACCGCTTCGATCTGCTGCGCTGAATGGGGTGCAGCCGCGCCTCGCCGTGCGCGCCCACTCGGTGACGCCGCCCCTCAGGCTGCCCGTACCGGCTCTCTGATGAGCCGAAGCCGCGACACGTGGAACCCGGGTAGGGGGGTGTCGGCACGCGCCTCGTACGTGACGGGAACGCGAGAGCCGTCCCTGGCCAACAGCGTGAATGTGTCACAGTCTCGTCCGGCATCGATGAAGCCAGCCCAGGCAGCATCGACGGAGAGGCTGGACTCGGGCGCTGCCAGGTCGTCAACGGATATCCCGATGAGGTCGGCGGCGCTGTAGCCGAGCAGCTTCTCGACGTTATCGGTCGCGGCGACATAGCGCCGCGCATCATCGGTCACGACGACGACCTGACCGTGGTCTTCGGTAACGACCTCCTGGTATGCAATCCAGGCCCGCACCACATCGAGTCTGGCCGCCTGATAGCCATCGTCAGCAGGGTCCAGCTCGTCGTACCGGCGCTCAGCTTCACGCCAGGCGTCGAGAAGGTTCGGGGCACGCTTGGTGACGCTGGCGTAGTGCGCCTCGCTCGAACCAGGGACCTCAGTCCGTCTGTCCATCACCAGCCTCCTCCCCACGCGATGACCAGCGAACGGCCTTCGAGAGGTGACGCCCCGGAAAGCCGTGCCCACGAGATTACCCACTAGTTCTTAGGTTGTGAAGACGTAGGACCGAGTTATCCGGCAGGGCAGTCTGAGGGAAACTGTGCCCTGGAGGTTCGTTCCATGGCTCCTCGGGCCCTGTTCTCAATCGGAACCGTAGCGCGCATGGTCGGCGTGCCGGTCGCAACGCTCCGCACCTGGGAGGATCGCTATGGGCTAGTCGTGCCCGAGCGGAGTCCGGGCGGCCAACGCCTGTTCTCACGAGACCAGGTTGAGCAGCTGAGGCTCGTCAGGGCACAGCTCGCGCTCGGCATGACGCCCGCCGATGCCCATCGGCAGCTCGCCGAGCGATTCGATGAACCCGGCCACGAGCCGATGGGCAGCGGTGGAACCTGGCGGACAGACGCTGGCGCGTCGTGGCCCGGCACTGCCGAGCAGGAGG
>JBBRIV010000375.1:0-1968 GCA_038220425.1 Candidatus Limnocylindrales bacterium | reverse complement strand
ATCCTGGGCGGCGTGGTCGGCGCGCCGATCGGCTCGCGCATCGCCGCCAGGCTGCCGGGCGTGGTGCTGCGCGGCCTGATGGCGCTGCTGGTGCTGGCCGTGGCCGCCCAGCTCCTGTTCGAACTCTTGAAGACGCCGGGCTCGTTCTATTCGATCGGCCTGCGCGAGGTAATGCCATGAGGCGCCTCGGGCTTGTCCTGGCTGTGCTGGCCATTTCCATGACGCCGGCTATGGCGCAGGGGCCGCGCGTCGACCCGCTGGGACCTTTGCCGCCCAACCAGCCTCTGGGAAACCAGCCCTTGGGGCCGACCACGGACCCCGGCGTGCCGCCCTCGGTCCCCGTGGCACCCGCACCCCCAGACCTGGTCGTCGACCTGTCACAAGCCCGCGTGTCGATTACCTCGGCCTACCAGGGCGAGAACATCCTGCTGTTCGGCATGTTCGACCCGCCGGGCGATATCGTGGTCGTGGTGGTGGGGCCGCCCGCCCGCGAGACGGTGATGCGCAAGGAGCGGGTGCTCGGCCTCTGGCTCAACACCGGCCGGCAGGCGTTCGACGATGTCCCGGCCTATTACGCGATCGCCGCCAGCCAACCGCTGCCCCGCCTGCTGGCGCGCAGCGCCGGCGGCGAGATCCTGTCGCTCGTGGACCGGCTGGCGCTCCTGAAGGCGGTGGGTGAACGGGCGCCGGAGGAACTGACCAAGTTCCGCGGCGGCCTGATCGAGGTGAAGCGACGGGACGGGCTTTACCCGGCCGCCATCGGCCAGGTCACGATCCAGGCCAACCGGCTGTTCCGGGTCGACCTGCCTTTCCCGTCCAAGCTGCCGGAGGGGAATTACGAGGTCCGGGCCTATCTCTTGCGAGACGGCAAGATCGTCGCTGCGGTGTCCCGGCCGTTGCCGGTCGGCAAGGTCGGTTTCAGCGCCAAACTCGCGGGCTGGGCCGACGACGAGGGCCCCTGGTACGGGCTGGGAGCCATCCTGATGGCCTTGTTCGTCGGGTGGCTGGGCGGCGCGATCATGCGCCGGCTGTGAGAGGAGGAAGCAGGCGATGAGCGGCGAATCCGAACGCAAGGACCAGCGGGTCTTCCTGGTCGTGATCGACCAGAGCCCGGAATTGATCAATGCGCTGCGCTACGCCTGCCGCCGGGCCAAGCGGACGGGTGGCCGGGTGGCCATGCTCTATGTGATGGAGTCGCCGGAAGGCCAACAATGGGGGGCCGTCGTCGACCTGATGCGCGACGAGGCCCGCCAGCAGGCCGAGGAAATCGTGGCCAAGCACGCCGATTCGGTGGTCACCATGACCGGCCAGCCGCCCGCCATCCACATCCGGGAGGGCAAGAGCCGCGACGAGCTGCTGAAATTGATCGCTGAGGACAAGACGATCTCGGTCCTGGTGCTGGGTGGCGCCTCGAGCGCGTCCGGACCGGGACCCCTCGTCACTGCTCTCGTGGGCAAGTTCGCGGGCCAACTCCGGGTGCCGCTCACCATCGTCCCGGGGGCGCTCAGCGAGGCGGAGATCGATTCAATTTCATGATCCATGCAAATAGTTCTGCGACGATATAGCGCCAAAATCGATAAAAAGTTCCCTTTCTGATCAAAGAAGAATCCGGACTTCCACTTCTTGGATTCTCTTTAAGTAATTGCGATTATGAGATAATAATTATATTATCCATAATCCATTTTCACAATCCTCCAAGATTTGTCTTGATCGATCTGGCCCCTGTTCCTACGTCCGGGGTCACCAAAGGGGGCGGCAACGTCCTGGCCCCCGCCTAAGCCGACGCCGAACGGTGTTTCCCGCGAGGCGATTCGATTGAGGAGATCAGGTTTGTTCATCCAGACCGAGCAGACGCCCAATCCGTCGACCCTGAAGTTCCTCCCTGGCCGCGTGGTCATGGAGAAGGGAACGCTGGATTTCGCGAGCGTCGATTTGGCTACCTCGTCGCCATTGGCCAAGCGCCTGTTT
>JBBRIV010000374.1:0-1986 GCA_038220425.1 Candidatus Limnocylindrales bacterium | reverse complement strand
CGACTCGAGCCGTGGACAGACATTCGAAAGCCGCAACCCGGCCGACAACCGCGACGTGATCGGCCACTTCCAGTCGGGCACCCCGGCCGATGTTGCGAAGGCGATCCGGTCGGCCGAGACAGCCGGCCTGCGCTGGCGCCGGACGCCTGCTCCCAAGCGGGGCGAGATCCTGTACCGCTTCGGTGCCCTGATGGCCGAGCACAAGGAACGCCTGGCCCGGGCGATGACCCGCGAAATGGGCAAGGTCCTGACCGAGGCCCGGGGGGACGTCCAGGAGGGGATCGATATTGCCTTCCTGATGGCCGGCGAGGGACGCCGGCTCTTTGGCGACACGACGCCGTCCGAGCTGCCCGACAAGTGGGCGATGTCGATCCGCGAGCCGATCGGGGTGGCCGGGATCATCACGCCCTGGAACTTCCCGATGGCCATTCCGTGCTGGAAGATGATGCCCGCCCTGGTCAGCGGCAACACCGTCGTGTTCAAGCCGTCGAGCGACACGCCCCACTGCGCCACGCTTCTGGTAGAGCTCATGGCCGAGGCGGGATTCCCGGCGGGCACCGTCAACCTGGTGACCGGTCCCGGCGCCGAGGTGGGCGATGCGATCGTGGGCAGCCCAGACGTGCCCGTGATCAGCTTCACCGGCAACACCGAAACCGGCCGGCGCCTGGCGACCCGGGCCGCCACCCTGCTCAAGCGGGTCAGCCTGGAGCTCGGGGGCAAGAATGGGATCGTGGTCCTCTCCGATGCCGACCTGGACCTCGCCGCCGACGGGATCCTGTGGTCGGCCTTCGGTACGACCGGCCAGCGCTGCACGGCGGCCAGCCGAGTGATCGTCGAGCGGCCCGTGGCCGGGGCGCTCCTTGAGCGGCTCGAGCGCCGGGCCAGGGCGCTCCGGCTTGGTTCCGGCCTGGAGCCCGGGGTCGACGTCGGGCCGCTGGTCAATGCCGGAGCGCTGAGCAAGGTCTCGGGCTACATCGACGTCGGCCGGCGCGACGGCGAGCTGGTCACCGGTGGCCAGCGGGCCAGCGGGGCCGGCCTGGAGCACGGCCATTTCTTCGAGCCGACGATCTTCTCGGGCGTGGCGCCCATGGACCGGATCGCCCAGGAGGAGATCTTTGGCCCGGTCCTGTCGGTCATCGAGGTCGACGACTACCAGGCGGCCGTCGTGGCCCTCAACCAGATCCGCTACGGCCTGTCCTCGGCGATCTTCACCAGCGATGCGAACAGTGCCTTCCGGGCGATGCGCGACTTCGAGACCGGGATCGTGTACATCAACGCGGGCACGATCGGGGCCGAGACCCACCTGCCCTTTGGCGGCACCAAGGAGACCGGCAACGGTCACCGCGAAGCGGGTCACGCCGCCCTGGACACGTATACCGAATGGAAGTCGATCTACGTCGACTTCTCGGGCCGGCTGCAGCGCGCCCAGATCGACAATCAACCCGACTGAGGGCCGTTGGCTGCCTCGATGGGGTATCCTTCGCCCGGGCCGGTAGCTCAACGGCAGAGCAGCTGACTCTTAATCAGCTGGTTGAGAGTTCGAATCTCTCCCGGCTCACCACTCTGCCAGGCATGAACCGACCCTTCCGGCATTCGCTGGAGGGGTCGTTGTCCGCAGACGAGGGACTGCCGTGACCGCCGTCATCAGGACCCAGGCACTGACCAAGAGCTACGGCGCGCACCGTGGCATCAGCGACCTTGACCTCGAGATCGCCCAGGGTGAGACGTTCGGCTTCCTCGGCCCGAACGGCGCCGGCAAGACCACGACGATGCGGGTACTGCTCGACCTGATCCGGCCGACCAGTGGGCGGGCCGAGGTCTTCGGGATCGAGACCACCGTGGATCCGGTAGCCATCCATCGGCGGGTCGGCTACCTGCCCGGTGAGTTCGACCTGTACGACCGGCTGACCGGGGCCGACACGATCACCTACTTCGGCAACCTCCGAGGCGGCGTGGATCGGGCCTACGTTGCCGAGCTGATCGAGC
>JBBRIV010000373.1:0-2014 GCA_038220425.1 Candidatus Limnocylindrales bacterium | reverse complement strand
TGAAGCGAGCCTACGAGCTGCTCGATGCCCAGATGGCACCCGGCCGAGTTGCGCGCTGGTTCGAGATGCGCCTGACCGATGAGCTCGGGATGCGACCCGAGGTGGACCGCTGTGTCGAATGCGATCGCATGCTTGAGCCGGGCGATTCGTTCCGCTGGGTTCCGGGGCTGGGCGGCGTCCTGTGCCAGCGCGATCCGGGTCCGCCGGCCGACCGGACCGGCCTCAGCCTGGACGCCCTGAAGTTGCTCAAGGCCTACCAGCGCCTGGACATCGCGGCGATCGCGGCCCTGCGCGTGCCGGTCCTGGCCGAGCGCGAAGTGGAGGCGGCGATGCGCGACTTTGTGCGGACCAGCCTGGAGCGCGATGCCCGCTCACTGCCCTTCCTTGACCTGGTCCGGTCCGGTCCGGGCCGCGCTGGTCGAGCCAGCCGCGAGCAACCTGTGGAGACCCATCCGTGACCACGACGACTCCCGTCCCCGATCCCGCCAGCGAGGCCGGCCAGGCGGTGATCCGCCGGCTCGAGAGTGAGTTGATCGCATGGTTGACCAGCGTGACTGCCGATGGGCGCCCGCAGTCCTCGGCGGTCTGGTTCCTGTGGGCGGATGGCGAGTTCACCGTCTACAGCCGGGCCGGCGCGCCGCGCGCCCGGAACGTGGCCGCCAACAGCAACGTCTCGGTCCACCTCAACAGCGACTCGGAAGGCGACGACATCGTGACCTTCGAGGCGGTCGCCCGGCTGGAACCGGGCGGGCCGCCGGCGTCGGCCAGCCCGGCCTACCTGGCCAAATATGGCCACCTGATCGAGCGCTACGGCTGGACGCCCGAGTCGTTTTCGCGCGACTACCCAGACCCGATCCGGATCCGGCCGACTCGGCTGCGGCTCGGATAGACTCCCCAGATGACCCAGATCGAGGACTCCCCACCGTCCGATCCGAACGCCGTGGCCCCGTCGATGGCCAACCTCGAGACCATCGTTTCGCTCAGCAAGCGGCGCGGATTCGTGTATCCCAGCTCAGAGATCTACGGCGGGATCAACGCCGTGTGGGACTACGGTCCGCTCGGCGTTGAGCTCAAGAACAACGTCAAGCGGGCCTGGTGGCGGGCCATGGTCCAGGAGCGCGACGACATCGTGGGCCTCGACGCGGGGATCCTGATGCATCCCCAGGTGTGGGTCACCTCGGGTCACGTCGGCTCGTTCTCGGATCCACTGGTCGAGTGTGCCACCTGCCATCGACGCTACCGGCTGGACGAGCTGCCCGGGACCGAATCGCTGACCGTGGCCGATTTCTCCGACCCGACCGTGATCGAGCGGCTCCACCTGATCTGCCCCAACGACGCCGGACCGCTGTCGGCTCCGCGCCAGTTCAACCTGATGTTCGAGACCCACATGGGCCCCGTCCAGGACGACGGCTCGATCGTCTACTTCCGGCCTGAGACAGCCCAGGGTTCGTACGTCAACTTCAAGAACGTACGTGAGTCGAGCCGCAAGAAGATCCCGTTCGGGATTGCCCAGATCGGCAAGAGCTTTCGGAACGAGATCAGCCCGGGCAACTTTGTCTTCCGGATGCGTGAGTTCGAGCAGATGGAGATGCAGTATTTCGTGGCCCCCGGTGGGCCGCCGGCCGCGGCCGCCTTCGCCGACTGGCTGCCCCGGCGCAAGGCCTGGTACGAAGCCTACGGAGTCACGCGCGCCCGGCTCCGTCTGCGCGAGCACGCTCCCGACGAGCTGGCCCACTACGCCAAGAAGGCGATCGACATCGAGTACCGCTTTCCGTTTGGCTGGAAGGAGTTGGAGGGCGTCCACAACCGGGGTGACTTCGACCTGTCCCGGCACGCCGCGGCATCGGGCCAGAACCTGGAGTATTTCGATCCGGCCACCGAGGAGCACTTCATCCCGTGGATCGTCGAGACGGCCGCCGGCGCCGACCGGGCCGCCTTCACCTTCCTGATCGACTCCTACCGGGAGGAGCAGGTCAAGGGTGAGACGCGCGTCTCGCTGGCCCTCCATCCCGAC
>JBBRIV010000372.1:0-2055 GCA_038220425.1 Candidatus Limnocylindrales bacterium | reverse complement strand
CTTCCGGAGACCGAAGTGCTCGGCCGGGTCCATCGCAGCAACCAGATGACCATCCTCATTGGGGTCGGCGTCCTGGTGCTGGGCCTGCTCATCAGCCTGTTCGTCGCCGCTCAGGTTGCCCGCCCGCTGGAACGGCTGGCGCGCGAGGCCGACGCTGTCGGGCACTTCCAGATCGCTGCCCAGCCCATCGCCCACTCCGTCGTCCGCGAGGTGGACCGCCTGGCGGTGGCGATGGAGAATATGAAGGGCGGGCTGCGGTCGTTCCAGAAGTACGTCCCGGCGGATCTGGTACGGACTCTCCTCGCCTCCCATCAGGACGCCAACCTCGGCGGCGAGTTGCGAACCGTGACGATCTTCTTCAGCGATGTGGCGAACTTCACGGCGATCGCCGAGGAATTGCGTCCGGAGGAACTCGTCGAGCGGCTGCGCGAGTACCTGACCGTTCTGAGCCAGGAGATCCAGGCCGCGGGCGGGACGGTGGACAAGTACATCGGCGACGCGGTCATGGCCTTCTGGGGCGCGCCGACAGTGGACCCTCGACATGCGCAGGCCGCGTGTACCGCAGCCCTCCGCTGTCAGTTGGCGTTGCAAGGGCTGCACGCACGGTGGCAGGCCGAGGGCCGGCACCCGTTCGTCACGCGCATCGGCGTCCACACCGGCGAGGTCGTGGTCGGGAACATCGGCAGCGAGGCGCGGCTCAACTACACGGTCATCGGCGACGCGGTCAACCTGGCCAGTCGACTGGAAGAACTCAACAAGCACTACGGCACGCGCCTCCTGATCAGTGAATCCACCTTCCAGGCGGCCGAGGGAACCGTGGTCGCCCGGCCCATCGACTATGTGTCGGTCAAGGGGAAGCGCCGCCCCGTCCTGATCTACGAACTGCTGGAACAGAAGGGGGACGTGGAAGGTGAGAGCGCCGAGTTGGTTGCGGTGCAGGGGGAGGGTCTGGCTCGCTACCGGCAGCAGGACTGGGAAGGAGCGATCCGGCTGTACGAGCGGGTTCTGGCCTTGCGAGCGGACGATCCGCCAGCACGACTGATGATCAGCCGTTGTCTTGCGTACCGACAGAATCCGCCTGGCCCCGAATGGGACGGGGTCTATCGCCTCGACAGCAAGTGAGCACACCGCGCCCGGGGCAGAATCATGAGCAACCTGACCGACCGGGGTTCGCTCCGAGGCGTCGTTGACCTCAAACGCGATCAAGACGATGATGTTGGAAGGGTGGGTCGGAAGGAGGCCTGCCTTGCTGGGGGCCATTGCTGGCGACATCCTCGGCTCGGTCTACAATGGGAATAAGGCGTGGTTGCGCGAGCGGACGCTGCGCTTCGACCCCCTGTTTGCTCCGGATGCCTGCTTCACCGACGACACCGTCCTGATTGTGGCCGTCGCCGACAGCATTCTGCACGGCATCGCTCCGGTTAGCCTTCTCGAAGAGTCCGCCTGGGACGGTGCCGACGACATCCGGAAGCTGGCCCGTGATGTCCTGGCTGCGAGGCGGTAAGACTGCTTGGACGAACCCCGCACCGAGTACGATCTCCTCATCCGGGCCGGACGAGCCATGACCCCGGCTGGATCCTGCCGGGGTCAAGGTGCCGTGGCCGTGCGCGGCGACCGGATTGTCGCGGTCGGGCCAGACGTGACAGGCACCGCCCGGATCGTCCTCGACTTCCCCGATGCCGTCCTGCTGCCGGGCCTGATCGACCTGCACGCCCACCCGGCCCGCGAGGGCTCGATCTTCGGCGTTGACCCCGACCGGGACAGCCTGCCGCACGGGGTCACCACCGTGCTGTCGCAGGGAGACGCCGGCGCATGGAACTGGCCACGCTATCGCGAGACCACCATCCAGAGATCGCTCACCCGAGTGCGTCTGGCCATCAACCTGTCCGCCCGCGGCGAGGTGTCCTCCCAGGGTTGCTTCGCCAACCTGGAGGACATTGACGTCAACGCCTGCGTTCGGGCGATCGAGCAGGACAGCTACCATCACATCTGGGGAATCGCAGTCAACGTCAGCCACCATGCCTGCGGCCCAACCGACCCCCGCGAGGTAATGCG
>JBBRIV010000371.1:0-2075 GCA_038220425.1 Candidatus Limnocylindrales bacterium | reverse complement strand
CCCGCGCGGCCGGGGAGCCTCGAGGACCGGGTCAAGGCCGCCCTGCGGACGCTGCTGCGCAACTGAGCGCAGGGCTGGCCGAGCCCGCCGGTCAGTGGCCCCGAATCGCTTCGGGGTGGCGATTGTGGGGATCGATCAGGGCGGTGCCCGGGCGAGCTGCGGTCTGGGCCAGCGTCTCGGAGTCGAGCAATGACAGCATCCGGTCGCGGACCTCGATCATCGCCTCGCGCAACGCGCAGGTCGCCTCGTCCGGGCAGGAGCACGGCTCATAGAACAGGAGGCTGGTGCAGCCGACCGGTGCCAGGGCGCCATCCAGCAGCCGGATCACGTGGCTGAGGCTGGCATCGGGCGCTCCCGGCGCCAGCGTGTAGCCGCCGTGCGCCCCGAGCGTCGTCCGGACCAGGCCGCCATGCTTGAGCGTGGCCATGATCTGCTCGAGGAACTTGGGCGGCAGCCGATTGCGCTCGGCCAGGGCAGCCAACGGGACCGGCCCGTCCGCCTCGTGCCGAACGAGGTCGATCAGGGCACGCAGTCCGTATTCGGATCGTCGAGACAGGCGCATCGGCCGATTGTACCCAATGCCCACCGGAATGGTGGGAGATCATGGTGGCCAGGGCGGTGAGTCCGCGGCGCTGGGGCCCGCGCGGGTACTCCATGCATCAAATGGCCGATTTGGTCGTCAAAACAGGGGAAAGACGCCTACGCCGGCGGCGAATCGACCCAAGCTGAGCGTGCCGGAGGATCCTGGTGCGGCGACGTTGGCCGAAATGGCCCGAATCTGGCCGCGAAATCTCGGTTTTGATGTATGGAGTACACGCCGCTGCATCCGCCGCCGCGCCACGGGGCCGCCGTCCCGCCGCCCCACCTCGGGCCGCCGTCCCGCGGCAAACCAGCAGCGGCGCCACTGACCGTGTAGAACACCCGTGCTATATGGAGGAAATCGTGATACAGTTCGCGGGATGACGGACGACGCTTCCCGGATCCTCGCGGCGGACCTCCTGGATGAGGCGGACCAGGCTGTCGAGGGCACGCTCCGACCGCACAGCCTGGCCGAGTACATCGGCCAGCGCGAGGTCAAGGCCAACCTGTCTGTGCTGCTCGCAGCGGCGCGGGGGAGGGGTGAGGCGGCCGATCACGTCCTGCTCTATGGCCCGCCCGGCCTGGGCAAGACGACCCTCGCCACGATCATTGCCCGCGAGCTCGGGGTCAACGTCCGCTACACCAGCGGTCCGGCCGTCGAACGGGCCGGCGACCTGGCCGCGATCCTGACGGCCCTCGACGATCACGACGTCCTGTTCATCGACGAAATCCATCGCCTGAACCGAGCCGTCGAGGAGATCCTGTACCCGGCGATGGAGGACTACGCCCTCGACGTGATGATCGGCAAGGGTCCCTCGGCGCGCTCGCTCCGCCTCACCCTGAAGCCGTTCACCGTGGTCGGTGCCACGACCCGTGCCGGCCGGATCAGCGGCCCGCTGCGCGATCGATTCGGGGCCACCTATCGGCTCGACTTCTATGAGGAGGACGACCTCACCTCGATCGTCCTGCGTTCGGCCGGGATCCTGGGCGTTGACATCACCCGCGATGCAGCCGTGGCCATTGCCCGGCGCGGCCGGGGCACACCCCGGGTCGTCAATCGGCTGCTCAAGCGGACTCGTGACCATGCCCAGGTCCACGGCGACGGCCGGATCGACCTTGCCCTGGCCGAAGCGGCCCTCAGTGCCCTCGAGATCGACGAGGTGGGCCTGGACACCACGGACCGCAAGCTGATGGCCGCGATTGCCCAGAAGTTCGGCAGCGGACCGGTCGGGGTGGCGGCGATCGCCGCCCTGCTGGCCGAGGAAGTCGAGACGATCGAGGACGTCTACGAGCCCTATCTGCTCCGGCTCGGGTTCATGGATCGAACACCCCAGGGCCGGATCCTGACCGAGAGCGGGCGGGCCCACCTGCGCAGCCATGGCTACGACGTCCCGCCCCCGCGCCGGCCCGAGCAGGACATGCCTGCATTGTGGGACGGTGCGGCCCTCGGCGACCCCGGCCCGGACGCCATCCCGGCCAGCGATGCGAGCGAGCCG
>JBBRIV010000370.1:0-2112 GCA_038220425.1 Candidatus Limnocylindrales bacterium | reverse complement strand
GGCAAGGCGGGCGCGCTCGGTCTCCACCCGGGCCAGGTTGGCGGTCAGCACGTCGGGGTCGCCCAGGGCCCGGGTGACGACCGTCACCGAGATGGTAGAGACCGAGCCTGGCGGCCGATACGGCTCGATCCGGGCCAGGGTCTCCCGCCGGGCAATGGCGAAGCCGACTCGCAGGCCGGCCAGGGCATAGGCCTTGCTGGCCGTGCGGACCACGACCAGGCGGGGATACTCGTGCCGGATCGCCACCAGGCTGAACCCGACAAACTCGCTGTAGGCCTCGTCCAGGACCACGACCGGGGCCTCGCGACCGGCACCACGGGCGTCCTCCGCAAGCTCGGCCAAGAGGCCCTCGACCAGGCCGTCGGGCTCAAGCCGCCCGGTCGGGTTGTTCGGGTTGCACAGCCAGACCACGGCGGCCTCTCGGGCCGCGGATCGGACGGCCGCCCGATCGATCGCCCGGCCCTCGTCGGACCCGAGGCGGGCCACGCCGACCACCCGGGCGCCACGCTGCTCGCTCACGACCCGATACATGGCATAGCTGGGCGTCGGGATCACCGCCACGTCGCCCGGCCGCAGGAACGCCTTGGCGACCAGGTCGAGGATCTCGTCGGCGCCGGCGCCGACCAGGATCTCGTCGGCCGGCACGGCGTAGACGAGGGCGGCCGCCTCGGTCAGGCGCCGATAGTCGGACGGCGGGTACTCGGACAGGCTGGTCTCGAACTCGCCCCGCGCCAGCAGGTCGGCCACCAGGGCCGGCGGGGCGGGCGACGTGTTCAGGTCGAATCGGACGATCTGGTCGACCGGCAACCCGGAGCGCCGGGCAACTTCTTCATCGGTTGCCTCCCAGCTGTACGAAGTCGGCGCCAGCGGGTCGCTCATCGAGATCGGGGTCGGGCTCATGCCACGATCTTTTCGATTGGCAGGACCAGGATGCCCGACGCGCCGGCCGCCTTGAGCCGGGGCAGCAGGCTCCACATGGCGTCGGCTTCGACCACCGCGTGAATCGCGATCATGCCGTCGTGCGCCAGCGGGATCACCGAGGGCGAACCGAGCCCGGGCAGCAGGCTGGTGAGCTCGGCCAGGCGTTCGCCGGGCGCGTTCATCATCACGTACTTCTGGCCGCGGGCGGCGATCACGGCCGAGAGCATCGTGTCGATCGAGCTGAGCTCGGCCGAGCGCTCGACGAGGGCCGTTGGATTGGCCACCAGGACCGCCTCCGAGGCGAGCACGTCGCCGACCTGGCGCAGGCCGTTCATGACCAGGGTCGAGCCAGTCGAGACCAGGTCCACGATGGCCTCGGCAAGGCCCAGCCGGGGAGCCACCTCGACGGCACCCGAGATCGGGATCACCTCGACGGCGATGCACTGCTCGGCGAAGAACCGACGGGTCGTGTTCGGGTGGGCCGTGGCCACCCGCAGGCCGGCCAGGTCGGCGATGCTGGTCGCCGGGCTGTCGGTGGGCACGGCGGCCGCCAGCCGGCAGGTGCCGTAGCCGAGGGAGCGCAGGCGGGGCAGCTCGGCGGCTGACTCGGCCAGCAGGTCGATCCCGGTGATCCCCAGGTCGGCCACGCCATCCCCGACGAACTCGATCACGTCGTTCGTGCGCACGAACAGGATGTCGAGGGGGAAGTTCGAGACGCGGGCAACCAGGCTCCGGTCGTGCTCCTCGAAGACGAGACCGGCGTCGTGGAGCAGGCCGAGGCTCGGCTCGACCATCCGGCCCTTGTTGGGGACGGCCAGACGCAGACGGTCCCTCATGGTCGTGCTGACTTCTTGGCAGGCCGCGTCGGGGCCCGTTTGGCCGCCTTCTTGTGCATCCGAACGAGCATCGCCTGGTAGCCGCCTTCGCCGTGGCGCAGCCACGAGGCGATCCGGGTGATCGTGGCCGTGCTGGCACCCGTCCGCCGCGAGATCTCGGCGTAGTGCAGCCCTTCGTCGAGCATCCGGACGACCGCCCAGCGCTGGGCAAGGTCGCGCAGCTCGCCGAGCGTGCACAGGTCGCGGAAGAAACGCTCGGCTTCGTCGATCGACTTCAGGCTCAAGATCGCCTCGAACAGGTCCGCCGTATGCTCGGATCGCCAGTCGTCGGCTGTGATCGCCATCGCTTGTTCCT
>JBBRIV010000369.1:0-2139 GCA_038220425.1 Candidatus Limnocylindrales bacterium | reverse complement strand
CGGCCCTCCGCTAGTTTCAACATCCGCCGCGCCGATCGACCCTACCGGTTCACGCCGCCCGATGGCGTGCCCGGAACGATTGGCCCGGCGGCCGCACCCGGCGAGCTGCCCGGTCCGTTGCTGGACCCGGGTCCACCGATCAGTCCAACTGTTCCATCGCTGGGGCTGGGGCTGGCCGTCGGGGTGTCAGTTGGGGTTACCGGCACCGGCGTTGGAGTCGGGGTGGGTGCGGGAGTGGGTGCCGGCGTGGCAACCGGCGTCGGCGTCGGGGTCGGCTTGGGCGTGGGCTTGGGGGTGGGTTTCGGGGTCGGCTTGGGCGTGGGCTTCGGCGTCGGCTTGGGCGTCGGGGGCGGCGTGGGTGTTGGTGTCGGGGCGGTCACCGCGATCGGGGAGGGTGTCCCGTTCAGCGCCAAGCCAACCTTGGTACAAGTGGCAGGGTTCGTCTGCGGAGGCCCCTGCTGACCGCCGTGGAACACGTAGGTGTAGGAACCGGTTACTAGCTTCGTTGTGTAGGTAAAGTCGATCCCTGTCTTGAGGGCCGGTGTACCCACTGCCGGGGGCGCTCCTCCCGGGGGAATCATGAAGACAGGACCGATCACGACAGCTGTCGCTGTATTCGTGATGGTCACGGTCGCGCAGGCGCCCGCTCGTGCCTGAGTGTCCACGTAGACCACGGAGAAGTCGAAGTTCGTGGTCGCGATGATGCCCGTCGCGGGCGAAACCGTCCCGGCACACAAGCCGGTCGAATGTCCGGCTGCGGGAGCACAGGTCGCCGCGTGCGTTGCAGTCGGCGGGCCGAACACCATCAGCGAGACGGCAAGCAGCAGCGCAGCCATGGTGGCCACGCTCGCTCGCACCAGTTTCGACCGGATGTTTCGCGGCATTTGCGGCAAACGTAGATCGGCTGTGGCCGCCTGTCCGTGGCCTATCCGTCCGGGTCGACAGTGACCCTTTCGGGGATCGGGCCGAGTTCCAGTTGTCCTCGACGCCGAACGTCCAGGCGGTCGTGCGCCTAGAATCAGGTGATGGAACGAATTGGATTCGTGGGCCTGGGCACGATGGGCGCGGCGATGGCCGGCCACCTGGCCCGAGCGGGCCAGCCCCTGACGGTCTGGAACCGGACTCCGGGCCGGGCTGTCGACCTGCTCGCTGCCGGGGCTGCCGAAGCGCCAACGCCGGCTGCCGTCGGCGCCGCCAGCGACGTGATCGTCGTGTGTGTGTCCGATACGCCCGACGTGGAAGCGGTCCTGTTCGGACCCGATGGCGTGTCAGTCGGCGCTCGTCCGGGCAGCCTCGTGATCGACTGCTCGACCATCGCCCCCGGCGCGACCCGGGATATGGCCGGCCGGCTCAAGGCCCTCGGCATCGACCTCGCCGACGCCCCCGTGTCGGGCGGTTCGGAGGGTGCCCAGAAGGCGACCCTGACGATCTTCGTGGGCGCCGAACCGGCCGTCTTCGAGCGTGCCCGGCCGATCCTGGAGGTCATCGGCAAGACGATCACCCACGTCGGTCCGATCGGCAGCGGTCAGGCGGTCAAGGCCGTCAACCAGGTGATCCTGGCCGGAACGTACCTGGGCGTGGCCGAGGGAATCATCCTCGCGATCAAGGCCGGCCTGGACGTGGAGCAGGTGGTTGGCGCGCTGGGCGGCGGCGCGGCCCAGAGCTGGGTCCTGGCCAACCGGAGCGCCCGGATGCTGGCCAATGAGTACCCGCTCGGCTTCAAGGTGGAGCTCCACCTCAAGGACCTCGGGATTGCCCTGGCCCTGGCCGCCGAATCCGGGACCGACCTGCCGGTCACCGAGCTGTGCGCCGAGATCGAGCGAGCGCTGGTCGCCACAGGCCATGCCGACGAGGACATCTCGGCGGTTGCCCGTCGGATCCGGGCTTCGGCAGGCCTGCCCAGCTAACCCCGGGGCTAGCTGCCCGGCGAGCCCAGCAGGAGCAGCGGCTCGCCCAGCTTGCCCGAGTAGATCGGCCGGAAGCGCTCCACGTCGTACATCGTCGGGACGTCCACGGAACGCGGCGGCACCCCTGGTTCGGGCAGGTGGGTCTGGGCGTAGCGGCCGTCCCGGATCGCCACCATCCGGCCGCTGACCCCGTCCCGGATCAGGTCCATGGCCACGTTGGCGAAGGTGATCG
>JBBRIV010000368.1:0-2236 GCA_038220425.1 Candidatus Limnocylindrales bacterium | reverse complement strand
GGGCGCGGGTGGTCCCTGAGCCCTGGGCATACTGACGTCCCTGAACGGGATGAGGCAACTGATGGCGATGGGCCGGCACGGACACCTCCCTGCTGGCGTGGGTGCCAACCGGGCTCGCGATCGCTCCCTCTCTCGAGGGGTGACCACTCATTGGGCTCGCTTCCTATCGCCCACTACGTGGTGCCCGGTCGGTGGGAACGGGTTGTGACCGGCAAGCCGCGAGGAGACCGACGGGCGTTCCAGGATCAACCGCAGCCGCACCCCGCACCACGTACCCGACATCGTGCCGTTCGAGGGTGGGCAAGCGAGCGATGGCGCGGGCTCGGTCCGGGTCTGATCACCGGCGCCTCCGACAACGACCCGTCCGGGATCACGACCTACTCCATGGCCGGGGCCACTACCGGCTACGGGCTGCTGTGGATGGCGGTGTTCACGATGCCGCTGCTTGTGGCGGTTCAGTCCATGTCGGCCCGGATCGGGGCAGTCAAGGACGAGGGCCTCGGCCAGGTCATCGAGGAACGGTTCGGACGCCCCTGGCTGCTTGCGTCAATCGCGGTCCTGGTCACCGCGAACATCGCCACGATCGCCGCCGACCTGGGAGGCATCGCGGCTGGGGTTCACCTGCTCATTCCGGTCCCGGTGAAGGTCGTCATCCCACTTGTCGGACTCGGGCTGCTCGCCGTAGAAGTGCTCTGGTCCTACCGGAGGTTCGCGACCATCCTGAAGTGGCTCACGCTCGTGCTGGGTCTCTACATCCTGTCCGGTTTCGCGGCTCGGCCGGACTGGAGTCAGGTCCTGGTAGGCACCTTCGTGCCGCACCTGTCGCTGTCCACTGAGTTCCTCAGCACGGCGGTGGCGATCCTGGGCACCACCATCAGCCCCTACATGTTCTTCTGGATCACCTCCCAGGAGGCCGAGGAAGACGCGGAACGAGACGGTCCCGACCTCGACGACGATCCGCGCACCTCGCCTGCAGCAGAGCGCGCCAGACGGCGTGACGTGGTGACGGGCATGGGATACGCCAACGTCGTCTTCTACTTCATCGTGCTGGCCAACGCCGCCACTCTGGGCGCCCACCACATCACGATCACCACCGCCGCGCAGGCCGCGAACGCCCTCACCCCCATCGTTGGCCGGTTCGACACGGTCCTGTTCGCCGTCGGACTGATCGGCGCCGGCCTCATCGCCGTGCCCGTCCTGGCCGGTTCCGCTGCCTACCCCCTCGCCGAGCTCTTCCACTGGAACGAAGGACTCAACAAGTCGCTACGCGGAGCCCCAGCCTTCTACACCGTCATCGCCGGCGCGATCCTCCTGGGCGTCGGCGGCAACTTCCTTGGCATTGACCCAGTCCAAGGGCTCATCTACGCCGCAGTCCTCCAGGGCTGCCTCGCACCATTCCTGATCCTGATCGTCACCATGATCGCCCGCGACCCCACCGTCATGGGCGAACACCGCAACGGCTGGTTCGACACCATCTTCGGCCTGCTCGCCGCCGCCGTCATGACAGCAGCCGCCATCACCCTGGGAGCTGTCAGTCTCATCGGCTGACCCAAGGGAAGCGGCCTGGCTGGCGGTGCCCAGCCAGCGGCCCCGCGTTGATCGCGGCCGGCTACTACAACCACATAAACCGCTCGTGGGGACCATCTGTGGAAAAGGCTGAGCAGGTCGGCGGGACCGCGATGATCGCGCTCAACGAGCTCGTCGGGTCGCCTGTGCTGCTCGTCCTCCTCAGTAGCCGCCCAGCCAGCCCGGGGGATGCTGGTCTGCCTGCTGTCGTTCAGGGCGGGGTTGAGCCCGTTGTCCCACAGAATCGGAGGCAGGCTGTGGCGGCTAAAGGCCTATTGCGGCCCGGCGTCGCGGCCGCCGTGCCTGATGACGATGTCGACCCGCCCATCCGGCCAACCGACCAGACTGGCCAGCCCGTCCTTCATCGGCTCGTTGGTGCGCCCGTTGTCCGGGTCGCACGCACTCGGTGCGGTCGAAGGCCGCGACGGTCACTGTCGGCGTGCCCGAAGAGGGCCACGCTGACGCGCTGTCGTCGTGTGTCGTAGCGGCATGCTGGAGGCGCGTCGGCCCAGTAGTAGGTGTTCGTGCAGGCCAGGGATGGTCAGTGGGCGCGGAGGGGATCGAACCCCCGACCACTCGCTTGTAAGGCGAGCGCTCTACCGCTGAGCTACACGCCCAGGCCTGTCAGAGGCCAGCCAGGACCTTCTTGTACTCGTCCTGGTCGCGGGCA
>JBBRIV010000367.1:0-2262 GCA_038220425.1 Candidatus Limnocylindrales bacterium | reverse complement strand
GTCATGACCAGGACGATGTCCAGCAATTCCGCGTACGGCTCGAGCGCCTCGAGGGGCGTGGCGGGCTTGATCGCCAAACCAGCGGCACGACCGGCCACCCGGATCGCCCGCAGGGTGGGCTCGATCGGCTCGTCGACCTCGACGTGGATCGTGATCGAGTCGCAGCCGGCGCTGATGAACTCGGCCACGTACTGGCCCGGGTTGGCGATCATCAGGTGGGCATCGAAGGGCAGCTTCGTGCGCGGGCGGAGGGCCTTGATCGTCTTGGCCCCGAACGTCAGGTTGGGCACGAAATGGCCGTCCATCACGTCGAGGTGGACCCGGTCGGCGCCGGCCCGCTCGACCCGCCGGATCGCGTTGGCCAGGTTGCCCAGGTCGGCATCGAGGATGCTGGCCGCGATCTCAATCGGTCGGCGGATGGCCATGCTCAGTCCGAGCCCGACAAGGCGGCGACCAGGCTGGCCTCGGCCGGCTCTGCCGCACGCTCGCCGCGCAGGGCGGCCGCGCTCCGGACGACGAGCAGCTCGCGCCGCCGGGCGACGGCGGGAGCAGGAGGTTCGCCGGCCCGTTCGGCCGCCAGCTGGCCACAGGCAGCGCCGATCTCCTGGCCCCGGTTGCGCCGGATCGTGACCGCGATCCCGTCCCGCCGAAGCCGGCCGGCGAAGCGCTCGATCCGCTCGATCGGGCTGGCCGTCCAGGGCGTGTGCGCGACCGGGTTCATCGGGATCAGGTTGACGTGGCACAGGTCGCCTCGCAAAAGGGTGGCCATCGTGTCGGAGTCGAGATCGGTGTCGTTGATCCCGTCGATCAGGGTCACTTCGTAGGACACCCGTCGGCCGGTCGCCCGGACGTGGTCTCGTGCGGCATCCACGACCTCGGCCACGGGCCAGCGCCGGTTGAGCGGCACTAGGACGTCCCGGAGCGGGTCGCGCGCCGCGTGCAGGCTGACCGCCAGGGTGAACTGCGGTCCCAACGCCGTCAGCCGGCGGATGCCGGGCACGACGCCCGAGGTGGAGACCGTGATGTGCCGGGCGCCGAGCCCGAACCGGGCGGGGTCGGCCAGGGCGGATACCGCCTCGAGGACCCGGTCGAGGTTGAGCAGCGGTTCGCCCATGCCCATGAACACCACGTTGGTCAGGCGCCGCTGCCGAGCTGCCAGGCGACGCGCCGCCGCCCGGACCTGGTCGACGATCTCGGCCGTACTCAGATCCCGGGTGAAGCCCAGCTCGCCGGTCGCGCAGAACGGGCAGCCGACGGCGCAGCCGGCCTGGCTCGAGATGCACACGGTGTTGCGCTCGCGCTGCTGGCCATCGGCCGAGCGCCGGGCCGGATAGTGCATCAGGACCGATTCGATCAGGGCGCCGTCGGCCAGCCGGTGGAGCGCCTTCTCGGTCTGGCCGGCATCGGTCGGGCGGAGCTCGGTGTCGGCCAGGGTGTCGAAGGAAAACGCCGCGTCGAGCTCGGTTCGCAGAGCGGCGGGCAGGGTCTGGATCCTGGCCGCCGAGGTAGCGCCGCCGGCCCACAGGCCGTCGGTCAGCTGGCGCATCCGGTAGCCCGGCTGGCCCCGCTCGGCGAACCAGGCCGCGACGGCTTCGGACGGCAGGCCGGACAGGCCGGGGCGAGCATCGAGGGTCATGAGTTCGATTATCACCCGACGATCGCTGGATGGCCCCGCCGGTACGCCTCACCGGTCATCGGCCGGCCGCCGGCCGGCTGGACCTCGTCCAGGACGAGCACGCCGCCGGCCGTGACCAGGCCCAGGCCGGCCTGAACGCCTACGATCGAGCCCCCCACGATCGAGCCCCCCACGATCGAGCCGCGCGCCTCGGACCCGGCCGGTTCCAGCGACGCCCGGAGGACGGCGAGGCGGCCGGCGCTCGTCTCGAGGTAGCTGCCCGGCCAGCCGAGATAGGCGCGCACCTGGCGCTCCAGCTCGACTGCCGGCCGGGCCGAATCGAGCCGGCCATCCTCGCGCCGGAGGGGCCGGCTCAGGCTAGCCTCCCGGGCCGCCTGCGGCGCGGCCGGCAGCTCCCGGCGCAGCCACGGACCGAGCGACCTCGCAAGCAGGCCGGCGGCGAGCCCGGCCAGGACGGCCTCGAGGGCCGGGGCGGTCTCGGTGCCGCTCAGGGGAACCGATTCCTGGGCGATGAGCGGGCCGCTGTCGAGGCCGGCATCCATCAGGAAGAGGCTGACCCCGGTCTGCGAATCCCCAGCCAGGATCGCCGCGGGGATGGGCGTGGCCCCACGATGACGAGGTAGCAA
>JBBRIV010000366.1:0-2319 GCA_038220425.1 Candidatus Limnocylindrales bacterium | reverse complement strand
GATCGTCACGGTCTCCTCGGCGGTCGAGGCAGTCCAGGACTTCACGATTGATGACACCAACCCCAACGGTCCGGACATGACCGCCATCCGGACCTACGTCGACGGCCTCCAGGCGAACGGTGGGACGGCGATCTATTCCGGCCTCGAGGCGGCCTACGGGGCCGTGGCCAAGACCCAGGCGAGCGATCCGAACCGGCTCTACTCGATCGTGCTGATGACCGACGGCGACAACAACGCCGGGGTTAGCGCCGACCAGTTCGGGACTGACTACGGGGCACTGGCCGGCCCGGTCCGGGCCGTCCGCGTCTACCCGGTCCTGTTCGGGGAGGGCAGCAAGGACGCCATGGCGGCGATCGCCAGCCTGACCGGGGGGACCGTGTTTGATGCGACGAGCACCTCCCTGGAGGCGATCTTCAAGCAGATCCGGGGCTACCAGTAATGCGCAACTTCGAGGCCTTCCTGTACTCGCGCCGGAACATCGTTGGTTCGGTCCTGGCGATCGTCGGCCTGGTCCTCCATTTCGTGGGCCTGCTGCCCGGGCTCGAGTGGCTGCCGATCACGGTCGGCCTGTACCTGATCGGGGTCCTGCTGGTGCCCGGTGAACAGGGCCTGGTTCTGCAGCTGGGCGCGGCCCAGGATGCGTCCGAGGTTCGAGCCGGTCTCGATCACCTGGTTCGCAGCCTGCGCGGCCAGGTCGCCGACGACCTGCTGGCCAAGGTCGTGAGCATCCAGGGATCGATCCTGGCCACCCTCACGACCGACGGATCGGCCGGCGATGCGGCCGATCCCAACGTGTACCTCATCCGGCAGACTGCGCTGGCCTATCTGCCCGATGCCTTCGCCACCTACACCCGGATGCCCCGGCTGATGGCCGAGCGGCGGCTCATCGCCGGTGGCCGAACGCCCCACGACGTGCTCCTCGGCCAGCTCGACCTGATGGACCGCCGGCTTGCCGATGTCGCCGACGACATGGCCCGTCACGACTCTGACAAGCTCCTCGCCAACGGCCGCTTCCTGGCCGAGAAGTTCGGGGTCAGCGCGCTCCAGATCGACCCGGATGGCGAGCCGCCGGTCGCCCGGATCCCGGCTGTGTCCAGTGCCGCGCCGGTGCCCCAGCCGGGGCCCACTGCGGGGACCCATCCCGAGCCGGTTGCCGCCGAACCCGGCGCGGACGCCGGTCGCTGAGGTGAAGATCGTCGTCACCGGGGGCAGCGGCAAGGCTGGCCGCTGGGTGGTCCGCGACCTGCGTGAGCGGGGCCATGACGTGCTCAACGTCGACGTTCGCCACGACGGCAGCGACTTCGGGCTGTGTGCCATGGCCGACCTGGCGGATCCGGGCCAGGCCATTGAGCTGACCTCGGGCGCCGACGCGATTGTCCACCTGGCGGCCATCCCGGCTCCCCAGCTGCGCTCACCGGCGGAGACGTTCCGGATCAACGCCCTGTCCACGTACAACGTGTTTGGCGCTGCCGAGCGGAACCAGGTCAAGCGGGTCGTGTGGGCATCAAGCGAGACCGTCCTGGGGCTGCCATTCGACACCCCGCCGCTGTTCGCTCCGATCGACGAGACGATCGAGGTCCGCCCGGAAACCTCCTACTCCCTGTCGAAGGTGGTGGGCGAGTCAATGGCCGTCCAGTTCAATCGGAGGACCGGGATCCCGTTCGTGGGCCTGCGCATCTCGAACATCATGGAACCGGCCGACTACGCCCAGTTCCCGAGCTGGCAGGCCGACCCGCTGATCCGCAAGTGGAACCTGTGGGGCTACGTCGACGTGCGCGACGTCGCTCAGGCATGTCGCCTGGCCCTGAGCGCCCCGCTGACCGGTGCCGAGGTGTGCATCGTGGCCGCGGCCGACACCGTGATGACCCGTTCGAGCGCCGAGCTGATGGCCCAGGTCTTCCCGGATGTGCCCCTGCGCCGGCCCGTCACCGGCCGGGAAACGCTCCTGTCCATCGAGCGGGCGCGCCAGGTGCTGGGCTACGAACCGGTCCATCGCTGGCAGGACGAGCTCTCCGGCACGGACTGACCGAACAGTTTTCGGGCGGCTCGCCGTTGTATGGGTATCAAGTCACCCATAGCCGTGGAGCAGCAATGAGCCCAGCCGCCCGAACCATCTTCATTTACGCGATCTACGTTCTCGGCCTGGGAGCGACGCTCCTGCTTGCGCCGAATGTCCCGTTGCCCATCTTCGGCCTGCCCCAGGCCAGCGAGGTCTGGATCCGGGTTGCCGGAATGACCGTCATCTTCCTGTCGATCTTCTACTTCACGGCCGCCCGGAACGAGTACCGCAAGCTGTTCGAGACGAGCGTCTGGATCCGG
>JBBRIV010000365.1:0-2319 GCA_038220425.1 Candidatus Limnocylindrales bacterium | reverse complement strand
GGTCAACCGGCGCGCCCGCGTCCCACGTGATCGGCGCTTGGATCCGTGCCTGTGAGACGCCCCAGGTATACGCGGCGGTTGAACCCGAGCCTGCGTGCCCGATAGCAGCGGCGGGACCCGGCTACTCGTCGTCGTTGACGGCCGGATCCACGCCCTCTGCGGCGGCCAGCTTGGGTTCCTTGCCCTTGGGCCAGTAGAGCTCCTTGCGGACCGACTCCTCGGCAAAGCCCAGGGCCTGGAAGGTCGCGTCGGCGTTCAGGATCATGTCCGGATTGCCGCACAGGTAGGCGACGGCATTCTCGGGGGTCAACCCGAAATCGCTGCAGACGTCCTGGACGATCGCCTCGACCCGGCCTGTTCGGCCCGTCCAGCCGGCGTTGCGCGGATCGGATACTCGCGAAACGGTCGGCACATAGGTCACCGGGAATGTCCCGTCGCGCTGCCAGCCCTCGACCACGCTCCGATAGCCCAGCTCGTCCTGGTAGGACACGCCGTTCAGGAACAGTGCTCGGCGCGAGCTGCCGTCTGCGATCAGCGTCCGGATCATCGAGATGAATGGCGCGTTGCCGGTTCCCGACGAGATGAATACGTGGATCCGGGGATCGTCGGGTTGCAGGGTGAACTTGCCCTTGGGCCCGATCATGCGCATCCGGTGACCCACCGGCAGGGGCCACAGCAACGGCGTGAACTGGCCGCCCTCCACCAGCCGCAGGTACAGCTCGTAGCCGTCCCCGGCGGTCCGCGGCGATGACGCGACCGAGTACGGCCGCTGGACCATCCGGCCGCCGGCCATGACCCCGATCGTCATGTACTGGCCGGGTTGGAACGGGACCGGATCGCCGTCCAGGCGGACCGTGAAGTAGCCCAGGCTGGTCGTCTCATCCGAGCGCGCCACGAGGGTCGCGTTGTACTGGGGCGCGTCAGGCTCGACAAGGCGCATTTCCACGGGACCTGTCGTCTCAGCCACCTGCGGCCGCCCTGTAGATGGAGGCTCCAGCCACGATCCCGACGAGGATCGCCCCGACGGTCAGGGCCAGGAGCCAGGCCGGCTTGATGTTCATGAGCCCTTCTCGATCAGGTTGCGCTTGGCCGCCGCGAATTCCTCGTCGGTCAAGTTGCCCGATTGGTGCAGGGTGGTCAGTCGCTCCAGCTCGGCCACCAGGCCGGAGCCGGCGTCAGCGACCGGCGTCCCGGCGGACGGTCCGCCCAGGCTGGTCAGTCCGGACTGGGTCAGGACCATCGGCCCGGCGATGCCCTTGGCCCGCGCCTCGGCCACGCTCGTGGCAATCTCCGACATGAGCTTGTTGAGATCCACCCGCTGGGCCCCCCCGGCCGGCTCGAAGGCCGAACCCGCGTGGGCCGGGTCAGCGCGGCGTAGCGCCTCGGCGGATTGGATCAGGCCAGCCGCGTCGAACGACTGGCCAGCGAACGTCACGCCCTCCTTGGGCGCGCCCGGGCGCATCGCCCAGAGCGTCGTGAAGACCGGCACGATGCCCATCACCTCGAACATCAGGCCGATCAGGATGAAGATCAGCCCGGAGCCACCGCTACCGTCACTGGACGGATCTGCCGGCGCCGCGATCCCCCATTGCAGGAAGTTGAACCCGAAGCTGCAGAACAGGCCAACCCAGGCCAGGCCAGGGGCGACCGCGTAGATCCCCCCGATCTTCGTACCGCCCGCACCGGCCAGGAACACGAAGCCGAGGCCGGCGAAGATCGCCAGGGGCAGCAACCACGTGCCATCCGGGCAGGGCGTGGCAATCACGTACGGACCACCGGACGCGCAGGAGCCGCCAACGGCCAGGACGCCCCGCATGGCCAGGAACCCGACGGTGATCGCGGCCGCGATCCCGGCCATCCCGGTCAGAAAACCGGCCACGGCCAGCCAGGGCGTCGCGCCGCGGGCCGGTGGCACGGCCTGCAGGCCGCCGAAGCTCATGGCCGGACCGCCGCGAGCCGGTCCAGGATGACCCGCTTGACCTGGTCGACGCTGACCCGCTCCTGGGTCATCGAGTCGCGGTCGCGGATGGTGACCGCACCATCCTCGAGGGAATCGACATCGATGGTCACACACCACGGCGTGCCGATCTCGTCCTGGCGCCGGTAGAGCTTGCCGATCGCGGCGGTGTCGTCATAGACGGCCATCACGTCGCGCTTCAGGTCGTCCTTGATCTGGTGGCACAGGGCCACGATCTCGGGGCGCTTCTTGAGCAGGGGCAGGACCGCCACCTTGTACGGGGCGAGGTCGGGATGGAGGGCCAGCGAGACGCGCGTCTCACCCTTGACCTGCTCCTCCCGGTAGGAGTCGATCAGGAAGGT
>JBBRIV010000364.1:0-2327 GCA_038220425.1 Candidatus Limnocylindrales bacterium | reverse complement strand
CCGGTCAAGGCCATCGACGTCCTGCTCGCGGCGTTCCGCGACATCCACGCCGCCCGACCCGCTGCGACCTTGCGCCTGATCGGGGCGTCAACCAGCGATGAGATGGAGGCCGGCTGGCTGCGCCTGGCCGGGGAGCTGGGGATTGCCGGCTCGGTGACCTTCGAACCGCCGGCCCTGCGCGCGGATGTGGCCCGGGCGATGGCCCGAGCCAGCCTGCTCGTCCATCCCAGCCGGCGCGAAACGTTCGGGGTCGCCGCGGTCGAGGCCCTGGCCGCCGGCCTGCCGGTCATTGCCGGCGACACCGGTCCACTGCGCGAGATCCTGGGCGACGACCCGGCCCTCGGGGCGCTGGTCCCAGTCGGCGATGCGCCGGCCTTTGGCGCGGCTGTCGTGGCCGCCCTTGATCGGCGCTCATCGTTCGATCCGGCCACCTTGCGCGCATCCGTTGTCGATCGGTTCGGCGCGCCGGCGGTGGCCCAGCGCCTGGCCGATCTGTACGAGGAGCTGGCGACAACGCGGCCAGGGCCAACGAGGCCGGCTGCCGTGCCAGGGATTCCGGCCCCGATTCCGGCCGAGTCTTCGACCACGGTTGCGGCCACGGTTCCTGGGCCCGTCGGACCGATCCTGGTCATCGGCTTTGCGACGGCCGGGACCGCCCGCCTGCTGGGCTCGCTGCCGGCTGCCCTGCTTGGTCGCTGTCGAGTCCTGTGCGCAGCGGGGCCGGTCGAGGCGGAGCTGCCGGCGGGCATCGGGGCGATCGTGGCGATCAACCTGGAGGGTCCCGACTACCCGGCGGTGATGGCCGCCCAGGCCGCCCGCAGCGCGGGTCCGCGAATGTCCCGGATCGGTCGAATCGTGCGCCTCCTACGCGACCCGGTCGGCGTGATCGGACGGCGGCGCGTCCTGGGCCGCTGGGATTCGTACCGGGCGGCAACCACCCGCCAGGCAGTCCAGGCCGAGCTCATCGCGATGCGCGCGTCGGGCGACAGCCGGCCGATCGAAGTGATTGCCCTGGACGGCCTCGATCACGTCGCCCTGAGGACTGCCCTGGGTGGCCCCGACGGTGCCGACCTGCGTCTGCTGCCCGGATCCGTTCGCTGGCTGGCCGACCGGGCTGCCGCGACGAACGGCTGATCAGGCAGAGGCATCCAGGAAGGCGATCGCGGCCGCACCGATATCGACCGTCCTGGAGGCCGCTTCGATTGAGGCGACCGCCGCGGGATCGAGTGACGAGCGGGCCAGCCGGATGGCCGCATCACGATCGCGCCGTTCGTCGGGCGTGGAGACCTCCAGGCCAAGCCGGCGCCGGGCGGCGCCCACGACCGCGAACAGGCGCAGTCCGGCGGCATGGCGACCCTCGCCAACCTCGATCGTGGCCACGACGTCCAGGCAGTCGACCTGGCCCTCGGCGTGGCCCAGGACCAGGCACAGTCGGAGAGCCTCGAGGCACAGCTCGCGGGACCGAGCCGGGTCGCCGCGACGACGCTCGAGGATCGCCCGGTTGATGATCGTCGAGGTCTCGCCCCGAACATCGCCCAGCACCTGGAAGACGCCCGCCGCCTCGCGCAGGGCACCGTCCGCGTCGTCGTATCGATCGAGGTTGCGCAGGGCCGTGCCCAGGTTCGTCAACGAGGCGCCCAGCCCACGCTGGCTGCCCAGGCCGCGCACCGCAGCCAGGCTGTCCTGGCCGTAGCGCACGGCATCCTCCACCCGGCCCATGGCCAGAGCGGTCGCCGACAGGCTGTTGAACGAGCCGGCCACGCCCTGCTGGTCGGCCAGGTCACGGCACATCGCCAGGCATTGCTCGCCCAGCCGGATGGCCTCGGCGTAGTCGCCGCTGCTGCGGGCGAGGGCCGCCCCGCCACGGAGTGCCGAGGCGCGCACCCGGGACGGGGTCCGGGCAGCGGCCGCAAGGGTCCGGCGCAGCCAGACGAGACCTTCGGCGACGTGGCCGCGGACGTACCAGTACCACCACAGGCTGGCAGTCATCGCCAGACCGCCCTCCGGATCTCCGCCATCGCCCAGCGACCAGGTCAGCGCGGCGAGCAGGTCGTTGTGGGCCGCACCGAGTCGGACAAGCCAGGTCTGCTGCTCGCTACCGCCCCAATCGCCGGCCGCAGCAACCAGGCTCGCGCACCAGGCGGCATGCAGAGCGCGGGCAGTTCCACCCTCGCCGGCCTCGGCCAGGCGCTCTTCGGCGTACTGCCTGATCGTCTCGAGCAGTCGGTACGACGTCGGCCCGTCGAGCCTCGGCTGGGCGACCACCATCGACTGGTCGACCAACCGGCTGAGCACGGCGAACGTGTCGTCAGCCAAGGGATTGTGGT
>JBBRIV010000363.1:0-2386 GCA_038220425.1 Candidatus Limnocylindrales bacterium | reverse complement strand
TACCCGCGCAGCTTTGCCGACAGCGATGGCGACGGGACCGGCGACCTGCCCGGGATCATTGCTCATCTCGACCACCTGGGCCCCGACGGGCTGGCCGTCGATGCCATCTGGCTGTCGCCGATCTACCCGTCGCCCGGCCGCGACGTGGGCTATGACGTCAGCGATCACAGCGCGATCGATCCCCGGTTCGGGACCCTGGCCGACTTCGCCCGACTGGTGGACGAAGCCCATCGCCGGGGCATCCGGGTGATCCTGGACCTGGTGATGAACCACACCAGCGACCAGCACCCCTGGTTCGTCGCCTCTCGCTCGGACCCGGACGGCCCGTTTGGCGACTGGTACCTGTGGCGCGACTCGGCCGGCCTGGCGCCCGACGGCACGCAGCTGGCCCCGAACAACTGGGTTTCGTGGTTCGGCGGCCCGGCCTGGACCCGGGATACCCAGCGCGGTCAGTACTTCCACCACACCTTCCTGGCCGAGCAGCCCGAGATCGACTGGCGCGTGCCTGCCGTGGAAGCAGCCCAGTTCAAGATGGTCCAGGGCTGGCTGGACCGGGGCGTGGACGGCTTTCGCCTCGACACGATCAACGTCTTCCTGAAGCACCCGGACCTGCCCAGCAACCCGACCCGCCGGGGGACATCCGCCTGGACCCGCCAGGTCCACGAGTACGACATCGACCAGCCGGACCTGCCCCAGCTGATCGGCCGCTTCCGGGCCCTGGTCGACGCTGCGCCGGGCCGGATGAGCGTGGGCGAGCTGTTCGTGGGAACCACGGAGCAGGCCGCCGCGCTGACTGAAGAGCGCCACTTGATCTTCGACTGGGAGCTCCTCACCCGGGGCTGGTCGGCGGCCCAGTTCCGGGCCGCGATCCGGCGCCGCGAGCGAGCCTTCGGGGCGGATCGCTGGCCCACGGTGGTCCTGTCCAACCACGACCAGCCCCGACATGCCTCGCGATTGTTGGCGTCGTCGGGCGGAGCCGGGTCCGACCACGACGCCCTGGCCAAGGCAGCGGCCGTCCTGCTCCTGACCACCCGGGGCACACCGTTCATGTATTACGGCGAGGAGATCGGGATGGACGACGTGGCCATCCCGCTCGACGAGAGCGTCGACCGGCCGGCGGCGTGGGCGGGCCCCGACTTTCCGTGGTGGGATCGATCGCAGTCGCGCACGCCGTTGCCCTGGTCGTCAGAGCCCGGCGCCGGTTTCTCGTCCGGCAAGCCGTGGCTGCGCCTGGGACCGGATGCAGCAACCCGCAACATCGCCGCCCAATCGAGCGATCCCGATTCGATCCTGGCCTGCTATCGGCGATTGCTCGCCGCGCGCGCCAGCCTGGCGTCCCTCCAGGACGGCACGACCGAGCTGATCGGCGTTGGCCAGCGCAACGTCCTGGCCTATGTCCGGCGCGGCTCTGGCGCCCCGGTCCTGGTGGTCATCGCGATCGGGTCGGCCGGCGCCTCGGTGGTCCTGCCGGCAAGCCCCGGCGTGCGCGCCTGGCAACCCGTCGTGGGCACGTCTCGGGTGCTGGCGAGTGCCCATCTGCCCCGATCCCGGTTAAGCCTTGCACCCAACGAGGCGATCGTGCTGGTCGCCCAGGACTAGCAGGACGACTATCGGGCCGGCTCGCTTGCCGGGGCGTCCGTGAGGTCCACCGAGGCCTCGGGCATCGGTGTAGCGCGCGTCACGGGTCCGTCGAAGGCCGACTTCTCCAAGGCAAATCCCGCCTTGCGACCGTCCAGGCTGAGCAGGGCGATGTGGTTGCCAAAGAATGGCCCAACCGTCGTGGCCCACGTGAACCCAACCGGCTTGACCCGGCCGAGCCGGGCAAGCCCATCGGTCAGGCGCTGGGCGTAGCGGCCCCAGGCAGCCGTGAAGACCAGGCGCATCGGCAACGGGATCGAGTTGTGAAAGGGCGAACAGGTCAGCTGGAAGACCCGCGAGGCGAGTGGTTGCCGAAAGTTCGCCTCAGAGACGTACGTGTGATGGACGTCGCCGGACAGGACGCAGATCGTGGCCGGCGCTTGTCCGCCATGGGCCCCGCTGCCGACCCGCACGAAGAGCCGGGCCAGCCGGTCGAATGACGCCCGAAAGGCTGCCCAGTGCTCCAGGTCCACGGCCCGCCGCAGCTTTTCGCCGAGTCGCGCCGCCCGCCTACCGCGCGAGCCGGCGGTGATCGCTTCATCGAACGATTCCACGTCGTGGAGCGCCCGGGGCAGGAGCCAGGGCACGGACGTGCCAACGACGAGATGCTCGAATCCGCCGCCCTCCACCTGTTGCTCGATCCAGCTGAACTCGGCGTCTCCCACCATCGACCGGCCGCCTTCGGTCAGGACCCGGCCGGCTCGGGAGTCGATCACCAACAGGCGCACGGGCCCGAAGTCACGCCGGT
>JBBRIV010000362.1:0-2392 GCA_038220425.1 Candidatus Limnocylindrales bacterium | reverse complement strand
GGCAGGAAAGGAGCGCTGCGCGCCGTGGAACCCCGCGCGCCGTGGAACCCCAGGCCCGCAACCCCGGCGCCCCACGGAACCCCGAGCTACCTCGTTCGGGGGAAGCCCAGGTCCACGCTCGAGGTGCCCGGATCGGGCCAGCGCGCCGTGACAACTTTGGCCCGAGTGTAGAAGTTGATCCCCTCGGGGCCATACATGTGCGTATCGCCGAAGAGTGATGCCTTCCAGCCGCCGAACGAGTAGTAGGCCACCGGCACGGGCACCGGGACGTTGATCCCGACCATGCCCACGTTGCAATCGAACTGGAACTGGCGGGCTGCCCCGCCGTCGCGGGTGAAGATCGCAGTGCCGTTGCCGTACGGGTTGTCGTTGACCAAAGCGAGTGCATCGGCGTACGTGTCGACCCGGATGACGCCCAGGACCGGCCCGAAGATCTCGTCGCGGTAGCAGTCCATCTCGGGGGTCACCTCATCCAGGAGCGACGGCCCCAGGAAGAATCCCGCCCCGGCGTACGAAGGGGCCATGCGTCCATCAACGACCAGGGTCGCCCCCTGGGCCGGCCCACTGTCGAGGTAGCCAGCCACCTTGTCGCGATGCTCGCCGGTGATCAGCGGGCCCATCTCGGACGAGGCATCGGAACCCGGTCCAACCTTGATCTTGGGCAGGCGGGCCGCGATCGCCGAGACAAGCGAGTCCCCCACCCCGCCGACGGCCACCACGACCGAGATCGCCATACACCGTTCGCCGGCCGAGCCATAGCCCGCCGAAACAGCCGCGTCGGCGGCCATGTCGATATCGGCATCGGGCAGGACCACCATGTGGTTCTTGGCCCCACCCAGCGCCTGGACGCGCTTGCCATTGCGCGTTCCAATCTCGTAGATGTAGCGGGCAATCGGGGTCGAGCCAACGAAGCTCAGGGCGGCGATGTCCGGGTGCTCGAGGAGTCGATCGACGGCCACTTTGTCGCCCTGGACGACGCTGAACACCCCGGCCGGCACGCCTGCCTCGGCCATCAGCTCGGCTAGCAGGATCGACGCTGAAGGATCCTTCTCGGACGGCTTCAGGATGAACGTGTTGCCGCAGGCGAGGGCGTTGCCGAACATCCACATCGGGACCATCGCCGGGAAGTTGAACGGGGTGATCCCGGCCACCACGCCCAGGGGCTGGCGGATCTGGTAGACGTCCACGCCGCTCGATACCTGCTCGCTGAAGCCGCCCTTGAGCAGGTGCGGCACGCCGCAGGCGAACTCGAGATTCTCGAGCCCCCGGGCGATCTCACCCAGCGCGTCGGACGTGACCTTGCCATGCTCGGCGGTCAGCAGCGCGGCAATCTCGTGGCGGTGAGCCTCGACCAGGTTGCGGATCCTGAACAGGATCTCGGTCCGCTTGGACAGCGACAACGCCCGCCACGCCGGGAAGGCCGCCCGGGCCGCCGCCACCGCCCGATCGACGTCGGCCACGGACGCGAAATCCACTCGCCGGGCAATGGCACCGATGGCCGGGTCCCAGATCGGGCCGGAGCGACCCGAGGTCCCTGCCGAGCGGGCGCCGTTGATCCAGTGGCCGACCAGCTCGGTTGTGCTCCCGGCGGCGGTTGGGCGTGGCTCGGCGACCTGGGTCATGGTCTGTCCTCTCGTGGATCCGGCGGGCCTGCACTGCCCGGCGCCATCGCCGGTGAAATGCTGTCCGGTGCAGTGCTGCCCGGCGGCGTTCCAACGATGGTAGCAGGGCGCCGCGAGGCGACAATCAGGAGGAGCAGCGCGACCAGCAGCAGGGCCACGTCCAGCAACTGCTCGGCTCGCAGCGGCCCGGCCACGAGGGCATCCCGCCAGTAGGACGCGACGACCAGGCGGACGACGGCCCAGCCGGCCAGGGCGATCAGGAACCGCCGACCGTCGGCGGCCCGCAACGGCCCAAACCGGGCCAGGACCAGGACGACCAGCAGGACCACGCCGTCGCCGATCGCCTCAAGGACCTGGGCCGGGTAGGCCGGCAGGTCGGGACCCAGGACAGCCCATGGGCCGGGCCCGCCGTACGCCGTTGCCCAGCTCAGGTTGGTCAGCGCCCCCTGGCCGCTGCCCCCGAGTACCTCGGCGAGCTTGGCCAGGCCCAGTCCCAGCAGCACGGCAACCGCCGCGACATTCAACCAGCGCCCCAGAGGCTCGTCCAAGAGGCGGGCGACGTACGCGCCGGTGAGGCTACCCAGGACCACTGCCCCACTGAGGGCCAGGCCGCCACTCGATGGATCGACGATCAGGTTCTGGTTGGCCTGGTAGTAGTCGAGATGGACGAGGACGTAGGTCAGCCGGCCGCCCGCGACCGCCCCGGGCACGATCCCCAGGACGATGAACAGGAGGTCATCGCGGCGGAGCGAATGCGCATCGCCGAACGA
>JBBRIV010000361.1:0-2446 GCA_038220425.1 Candidatus Limnocylindrales bacterium | reverse complement strand
GATCGTCGGTGTAGACGGCGTCGCGGCCCCGGCGCCACCAGGCGATGGCGCTGGACGAGATCGCCAGCACAAAGAGGGCCGGCCCCACGATCAGGCCGATCAGGGCATTCGTGATCCGGCCTCGCGACAGGTTGGTCGCGTTCTCGGTCGTCGCCGCGGCGGCCACCCTGGCCAGGCCTGCCCTCAGGGCACCCTTCATGTCGCACTCCCGCAGGTGCGGCAGCATGTCGGTGTTGAAGATTGCGTCGCGCTGCTCATTGGACAGGTACGCCGCCCGGTAGCCCGGACCGGCGTACAGCTGGACCTGGCCGTGGCACAGGCTGGGATCAAGGTCGAACAGGATCACCAGGCCGTCGTCGAAACCCCTTCGGCCGATGCCCCACTGGTCCACCAGCGCCTGGGCGTCGGAGTCGGCCTGGTCAGTGGTGACCCCGTAGTCCACCACCTGGCTGTAGACCACCACTTCACTGCCGGTGCGCATCCTGATCCCCTCGATCGTGGCCTCGGCAGCTTCGACGGTCGATGGGTCAAAGACCTGGGCCGTGTCGTACACGCGCTGGCCCGGAACGGGATCCGGATAGGGCGGTCCGGCCGCCAGGGCGGCGATCGCGAAGACCGGCCCGACGAGAACGGCGGCGACAGCCCCGACCAGGGCTACCGGCAGGAGTGCCCGGGCCGCCATGGCGGGCTAGCGGCTGGTCTTCATGAACGGCAGCATGCCGATCCCAACCGAGACGACGCTCAGGACGACAGCCCCGATGACAGCCGCGGCGATCGCGGTGGTGTCGATCCCGTGAACTGGGAACCCGCCGATCGTGAACGGGATCTTGAGCTTGCCGCTGATCCAGGCCACGCCCAGCAGGACGACCCCGTTGACCAGCAGCCCGGACAACCCGAGGGTCATCATCGACAGCGGGAACGACAGGATCTTGAGGACCGGCTTGACCAGGGCGTTGGCCAGGCCCACGACCACGGCCACCACCACGATGTGCCAGACCTCGAGCGGCTTGCCAAAGCTGATATCGGTATAGACCAGTGAGGTCAGCCACAGGGCAACCGCGGTACCCACGGTTTCGACGGCAAATCCAATCATCGCGAAGCCTCCTCGGAGCTATGACGGGCGAGACGTGCCTGGAGGTGCGCTCGGACGTCCGGCCATTCGGTGTCGATGATGCTGTAGTAGGCCGAGTCGCGGGCGCGCCCGCCGGCCATGACCATGTGCTTCCGAAAGATTCCCTCGAACTGGGCACCGATGCGCAGGATCGCCAGGCGCGACTGTTCATTGAGGGCGTCGGTCTTGAGCTCCACCCGGCGCAGCCCCAGGGTGTCGAAGGCATGGCCAAGGCCGAGCAGCTTGGCCTCGCTGTTGACGGCCGTGCGCTGCATCGCCGGATCGATCCAGGTCCAGCCGATCTCGAGCCGGAGGTGGGCCGGGGCAAGGGCCAGGTAACGGGTGCTGCCCACGACCCGGCCGGTCGCCTGCTCGATCGTCACGAACGGCAGCTCGGTGCCTGCAGCCTGGGCCGCCAGGGCCGCCTCGACGATCGTAGCCATGCCCTCGGGGGTCGAGCCGTCGACGGGCATCCAGCGCCAGATCCGGGGATCCTGGCCGGCCGCGACCAGGCCCGGCAGGTGCGCCCGGGACAGCGGCTCAAGCCGGACGTGGGCTCCGTTGAGCACGATGGGTTCGATCCGGGCGGCCAACGTCATCGGCCGAGTGTACGGGAGCGTTAGACTCCACGTCCCGCCGTCGTGGTCCCCCCAAGCCCGAAATGGAGCCGTTCGTGGCCTCGTTTGCCAGCCAGCTCGACACCTTCTTTGACGAGTATTTCGCGCTCAATCCGCTGGCCGCGACCGCGGCCGGGATGCACGCCCACGACCAGGCCTGGCCGGACCTGAGCGCGGCCGGGCGACAGACGCGGCTGGCCTTCGCCCAGCGCTGGACGGCGGTCCTCGAGGCAATCCCGGCAGCCGAGCTGAGCCGCGACGAAGCAGTTGACAGAGACCTGCTCGTGCTCGTGCTTGACGAGCTGCGCTTCGACGACGAGGAGCTTCGCCAGCTCGCCTGGGACCCCCTCGACTGGGTATACATCCTGGGCGAGGGCATCTTCCCGCTGCTGGCCCGTGAGTTCGCCCCGCTGGCCGACCGCCTGGCCTCGATCGCTGGGCGGCTGGAAGGGCTGCCGGCCGTGGTGGCCGCTGCCCGGGCGAGCCTGGTTGGCACCCCGGATGGACGGTCGGTATCGCTGTTCCATGCCCAGACCGCGCTCCGCCAGCTGCCCGGAGTCGTCGAGCTGGTGGGCGACGCTGTCAGCAGTGCCGAGGCCGCCGCCCCCACGGATCCGGCTGTCGCTGCGATTCTCGGCCGCCTCCAGGCCGGCGCGGCGCTCGCCCGCGAGGCCCTGGCCCAGGCCGAGGCGATCCTGCGCGACGAGGTCCTGCCCCG
>JBBRIV010000360.1:0-2499 GCA_038220425.1 Candidatus Limnocylindrales bacterium | reverse complement strand
GCGGACGAGGGCTCCCCGTGGCGTCGGGCCCGGCCGAGCAGGATCTTCTCCGTCAGACTGACGTCGTGGCATCGGGAGGGTGTGAAGCCTGCCGCCAGCAACGGCGCATAGATCGGCTCGGTGGTGTCCCACACCCAGCGGGTCCCGTCGGATTCCCAGCGCCGCAACGCATCTGCCGTCTTCACCAGTTCGGGTTCGGCCAGCGGGGACCCGTCGCCGGCGAGGGTCTGCACCTGCCAGGACGGACCGGCCGGCGCCAGGGCGACGATCACACCCGTCATTGTCCCGTGTGCGCAGGCCGTCCCGGGCCGCCGGCGTCCGGCGCCCGCCCGCGGCGTCCATCCCGGTGACAGATGGTTGGCGATGCTATGCAACGGGTACTGCTGGTCGTTCCACATTCCACGAGGTCGGAGACATGATGAGCGAGTCCACGAACGTCGGCGCGAGCCCACAGCACACGCCGGAACCTGGCGAGCACCTGCTTCCCGCCGAGCACGCGGCCGCCCGGATGAGCACCGACGACCAACCGATGGGCCGGCCGGGAAAGCCGTTCGACCGTCGATCACCGTTCTTCTTCGGCCTGTTCGGGGCGGCCGGCGTGGCCGTCACGTACGGGGTCATCCTGCTGCTCGACACGGCCAGGCCGATCCTGATCCTGATCGGCCTCGCGGTGTTCCTGGCCGTCGGGCTGGAACCGGCCGTCAAGTTCCTGGTGCGGCGGCGGCTACCACGCTGGGCCTCCGTGGTGATCGTCCTCGTCGTCATCCTGGCGATCATCGGCGGGTTCCTCGCGGCCGCCATCCCGGCCCTGGTCAGCCAGGGGTCGTCGCTGGTCAAGAGCATCCCGATCTGGGTGCAGCAGGCCAACGACCACCACTCCCTGCTGGGCCGGATCAACGACCAGTTCGGGCTCGAGACCAAGATCCAGGCGCTGCTCAAGACGTCGTCCTCGACCATCGCCAACGGGCTCGTGGGCGCGGGGGTCGCCGTGTTCGGCGCCGTCAGCGACACCCTGATCGTGCTCGTCCTGACGGCCTACTTCCTCGCCGACATGCCCCGGATCCGGCGGCTGGCCTACCGGCTCTTCCCCCACAGCCGGCGACCGCGCGCCATCCTGATCGGGGACGACATCGCCGACAAGGTCGGCGGATACGTGCTGGGCAACCTCGTGATCTCGGTGATCGCCGGTGCGCTGACCTTCGGTTGGCTGCTGGCCTTCGGAGTGCCGTACGCCTTCCTGCTGTCCATCATGGTCGCCCTGCTGGACCTCGTCCCGGTAGTGGGTTCGACCATCGCCGGCGTGGTCGTCGCACTCGTCTGCCTGACGGTGTCGCTGCCGGTGGCGGTGGGCACGGTGGCGTTCTTCGTCGTCTACCGGCTCCTGGAGGACTACCTGCTGGTGCCGAGGATCATCGGACGGGCCGTCGAGGTCCCCGCGTTGGTGACGGTGGTCGCGGTGCTGGTCGGTGGGGCCCTGCTCGGGGTGCTCGGTGCGCTGGTTGCGATCCCGGTGGCCGCGGCGCTGCAACTCCTGCTGCGCGAAGTCTGGCTCCCGCGTCAGGACCGCGCCTGACCTTCCGGACCGGCCCGCTATCGTGACCCGGTGACCTGCATCCAGACCCGGCTGCCTCGTTCGTGACCTCGCCGGCCGTCCAGCCAGGCGTCCGCCCGCCGGCGCGTGCAGCCATCCTGACGGTCGACGACGACCCGGCCGTCTCCCGCGCGATCGCCAGGGACCTCCGCAGAAACTACGGCGAGAGATACCGGATCGTCCGCGCCGAATCCGGCGAGGCGGCGCTCGAGGCCCTCCGGGAGATGAAGCTCCGCGGCGACGAGGTGGCAGTCCTGCTGGCCGACTACCGGATGCCGCAGATGAGCGGGATCGAATTTCTCGAGCAGGCGATGGACCTCTTCCCGTGGGCCCGGCGCGTGCTGCTGACCGCCTATGCCGACACCGGCGCGGCCATCGAGGCCATCAACGTGGTCGACCTGGACCACTACCTGCTCAAGCCGTGGGATCCGCCGGAGGAGAAGTTCTATCCCGTCATCGACGCCCAGCTCGATTCGTGGCTGGCCGCCGACCGCCGGCCGGTCTCGGAGATCAAGGTCGTCGGGCACCGCTGGTCGGCCCGCTCCTCGGAGGTGCGAGAGTTCCTGGCCCGCAACCAGATCTCCTACCGGTGGTTCTCCAGCGAGGAGCCAGAGGGGGTCCGCCTGCTGGCCGCCGCCGAGGCCGATTCGACACGCCTCCCGATCGTCATCTCCCCGGACGGCACCGTCAGCGTCCAGCCGACCGACACCGAACTGGCCATGACGGTCGGGATGACCACGTCACCGGAGGGCGATTTCTACGACATCGTGGTCATCGGCGGAGGGCCGGCCGGGCTCGGCGCCGCGGTCTACGGCGCGTCCGAAGGTCTGCGGACGGTCCTGGTGGAGCGCACCGCGACGGGCGGACAGGCCGGCCAGAGCTCGCTCATCGAGAACTACCTCGGGTTC
>JBBRIV010000359.1:0-2543 GCA_038220425.1 Candidatus Limnocylindrales bacterium | reverse complement strand
GCCGCCGCGTAGACCAGGAGCATCACCGTGACCCCGATCACGAGGCTCACGGCGCGGGTTCCCCGGATCAGGGAGAACAGCCCGTAGATCAGGAGGGCGGTGATCCCGACATCGAAGACCGTATTGAGCTGGACCTGGCCGAGGATCGACTGGACGAGCTGCATCGTGCGCTCAGTCTAGGTCGTCAGGCACACAGCCCGGCCAGACGGCTGTCGTCGGGCAGGAGCCGGGTTGCCGCAGCACACAGCCGATCACGGACGGCCTGGTCGCCGGACAGCTCGACCAGCCGGCCCAGGAGCAGGAGCTTGTCACCGGCCAGGGTCCGCCAGCCCCGGGCCACGTACAGCTCGACCAGGACTAGGTGCAGGTCGGGGTCATCGGGGGCCAGGCCCAGGGCCGAGTCGGCCGCATCGAGGGCAGCCTCGTCGAGGCCGGCCGCGGCCAGCTCACGGCTGGCGGCCACGATTGCCCGGATCCGGGCCGGCGGGTCGGTCGAGATCATGGCGGCCTCCAGCCGGGCACTGACTGCGCCAACGTCGATCTTGCGGAGCACGACCGGTGGCGGCCGGTTCGGCCGCGGATCGGCTGGGGTCGTGGGCGCACCTGCCGAATCAGCTGCCGAGCCAACTGGCGAGTCAGCGGCAACGACGGCCTCGACCGTCGGCTGGGCGACCCTGACCGGCTCCTCGAGGACGCGCAGGGCACGGGCCAGGGCGGCCTCGGCGGCACCGCCCGGATCATCCCGGACCAGCTCGGTCAGGTCGGCCAGGTGCCGTCGGCGGGCCCGCGACTCGGCCAGCTCGAGCGCCCGGCGGGCGGTGTCGCAGGCCTCCGGCAGGCGCCCGCTGACGGCCTGGACCTCGGCCAGCAGGTCGAGCGCTCCCGCTCCCTCGGCTGGCCGGCCGGCCCGGATCAGGGCGTCGGCCCGTCCGCCCAGGGCCGACTCATCGCGGGGCGCCAGGGCGAGCGCGCCGCCGTACGCCTCGAGGGCATCGTCCAGGCGGCCCAGGCGAACCAGGACGGCTGCCCGGCTGGTCAGGGGCAGGGCCCGGTCCGGGGCCACCTCGGCCGCCTCGGTGTAGGCCGTCAGCGCTTCCTCGAGGCGGCCATGGAGGGCCGCCACGTGGCCCACCCTGAGGGCCTCCTTGTAGCGCTCGTAGGGGGCCTCGCTCACGTCAGGTCGACCCGATCAGCTCGACCATGAGCGCCTTCTGGACATGCAGCCGGTTCTCGGACTGGTCGAAGATCACGCTCTGGGGACCATCCATCACGTCGGAGGTGATCTCCTCGCCCCGGTGGGCCGGCAGGCAATGCATGACGATCGCCTCGGGTCCGGCGATCGCCACAAGCCGGGCATTGACCTGGAACTCGCCAAAGGCATCGCGGCGTTCCTCGGCCTCGGCCTCCTGGCCCATCGAGGTCCAGGCATCGGTGTAGACGACCGAGGCCCCGGCGACGACCTCGGCCGGGTCGCTGCTGAAAATGATTCGGCCGCCGCCGGCCTGGGCCAGGGCGATGGCCCGCTCCACGATCCGGGGATTGGGGGCGTAGCCGGCTGGATGGGCCAGGCGAACCTCCATGCCCAGGGTGGCCCCCAGCAGGGCCAGCGAGTGATACACGTTGTTGCCGTCACCGACGAAGGCCAGGACGACCCCCTCGAACCCGCCGAATCGCTCCTGGATCGTGAACAGGTCGGCCAGGGCCTGGCAGGGATGCTCGCGCAGGGTCCGGCCGTTGATCACCGGGATCGAGGCCTGGGCGGCCAGCTCCACGGCCACCTCGTGCGGCCCCGTCCGGACCACGATCGCGTCGACGAACCGGTCGAGGTTGCGGGCGACGTCGCGGACGCTCTCACGGGCACCCAGGACGACATCGTTGGTCAGGTAGATGGCCTGGCCGCCGAGCTGGGCGGCGCCGGCCTCGAAGGTCACCCGGGTGCGCAGGCTGGGCTTCTGGAAGAGCATCGCCAGGGTCCGGCCGGCCAGCGGCAGCTGGGCGTGGCGACGCTCGGTCCGGAACTCGGCCTTGAGCTGGGCGGTGCGCTGAAAGAGAGCCTCGACCTCCGGCCGCGACAGGTCGGCCACGCTGAGCAGATCGCGGCCACGTAGCGAGCCCGCGGTCGACATCAGCCTGGCGTCCCTCCGCGCCGATCGGCGGCGACTAGCGCTTGGTGTACTGCGGCGCCTTGCGCGCCCGCTTGAGGCCGTACTTCTTGCGTTCCTTCATCCGCGGATCGCGGGTGAGCAAGCCGGCCTGGCGCAGGGCCAGGCGATTCATCTCGTCGAGCTGGAGGAGGGCTCGGGCGATGCCGTGGCGGATCGCGCCGGCCTGGCCGGTGACTCCGCCGCCTTCGACCTTGACCATCGTGTTGAACCGGCCATCCGTGCCGGTCACCCGGAACGGCATGCGGACGTCCGTCTCGTTGACGGCGTTGCCGAAATGCTGGTCCATCGTCCGGCCGTTGACGACGATCTCGCCCTCGCCGGGCAGGAGGCGAACACGGGCGACGGCCGTCTTGCGGCGGCCCGTTCCGTAATAGAACG
>JBBRIV010000358.1:0-2567 GCA_038220425.1 Candidatus Limnocylindrales bacterium | reverse complement strand
GTTCGGCCGATCCAGATCGGAGCTCAGCTGGTAGGGCGGAAATTCTCGTAATACCGGCTCGGCGTCGGGCCCCGCTGGCCCTGGTACTTCGAGCCCACCTTGGGCGAGCCGTACGGCACGTCGGCCGGCGTCGTCATCCGGAGGAAGCTGATCTGTCCGATCTTCATACCGGGGTACAGGGTGATCGGCAGGTTGGCCACGTTGGACAGTTCGAGCGTCAGGTGGCCATCCCACCCGGCGTCGACGAACCCGGCAGTCGAATGGATCAGCAAGCCGAGCCGCCCGAGGGAGCTCTTGCCCTCCAGCCGGGCGACCAGGTTGTCCGGCAGTCTCACCCGCTCGGCCGTCGAGCCGAGCACGAACTCGCCCGGGTGGAGGATGAAGGCGTCGTCGTCGTTGATCTCGACCAGCTCGGTCAGCTCCTCCTGATCCTGCTTGACGTCTATGACCCGCATGCTGTGGTTGCGGAACACCCGGAAGTAGCGGTCGATGTGCAGGTCGACCGAGGACGGCTGGATGTCGACTTCGTCGAGCGGGTCGATCACGATGTGGCCGGCCGCCAGCGCTTCCCGGATGGAGCGATCAGAGAGGATCACCTCCGGCACGGTAGTGGACCCCGCCTTCGCCCCCGCCGGCACCGCCGCGATAACGTGATGGACCACGCTGCGGGCGTAGTTCAGAGGTAGAACATCAGCTTCCCAAGCTGAGAACGCGAGTTCGATTCTCGTCGCCCGCTCCCTGAAACGCCCAGGTCAGGGAACTCTTCCGTGAGTTGCGACTTGGTCGAGCCAGGATCCATGGCACATTCATGGCACACTCGTCCTGGTGTTTGATCCGGGCAGGGCCGCCATCCGGCTCCCGGAGCCCGTCACCAGGTCGTCCAGGGCCGCTGCGATGGCAGCATCCCGGTCGGCGGTGGCGTGCTGATAGCGCAGGGCCGCCTGAGGGCTGGTGTGCCCCATGCGGGCCATCAGCTCCTTGGTGCTCGCGCCGGTCGCTGCGGCCAATGTGTTGCCGGTATGCCTCAAGTCATGAAAGTGCAGCCCAGGCAGCCCCGCTTCAAAGGTGGCGGCCCGCCAATGCCGCTGGAGCACCCCGCGACGCAGAGGACCGCCCTTAGCTCCGATGAACAGCAACCCGTCGGGCCCTGGCGCCGAGTAGCGGGCGAGGAGTTCCTCCAGCTCCGGCGATAGGAACTTCGGCAGCGCCACGACGCGTTGCCCGGCATCCGTCTTGGGTGGCCCGATGAGGAGCGAGCCGTCAGCCAGCTCCTGTAGCTGCTCAACGACGGTGACGGTGCCGTGCAACAGATCAACCCTGTTGCGGCGGAGAGCGAGCAGCTCGCCCAGGCGGAGCCTTGTGAAGGTTGCCAGGAGCACGAGGGCGCGTAGGCGAGGTCCCATGGCGTCGGCCAAGGCATCGACCTCAGCGAGGCTCGCAACAGGCCGCTCGGGACTTCGCTCGACGCCGGCGTCCCTGATCACGCACGGGTTCTTCACGATGAGCCCATCCTCGACCGCCGTGCCGAGGATCGTACGGACCAGCCGGTAGCACTTGGCGATCGTGACGGAGCCGGGTCGCCCCGCGCTGAGCAGCCCGGCCTGCCACGTTCGCACCCGTGCCGTCGTCAGGTCCGCCAGCGTGACACGGCCGAGCACAGGCAGCACATGATGACGCAGGTGCCCCTCGTACAGCTCCCGCGTCCGGCGCCGCAGCCTCGGACGCTCGGCGAGCCATCGTGCGGAGTACTCGGCAAGCGTGACGTTGCCGGCTCGGGGGTCGACCCAGGAGCCCCGGCTACGGTCAGCCATCTCCCGCGCCTGAAACGTCTCAGCCTCTCGCCGGGTACGGAAGGTTCGCTTGTAAGCCCGGCCATCGGGCGTCCTCAACCTCACGTCGTAGACCACGCCCTGTTTGGTCGGCCTGCGGTCGATGCTTACATACCGCCTCCCTTCTACCATACTCGCCCAACTTGGCGATAACCGCTTCCCCGCAACGTCAGTTGAGGCGGCCGAGCTGGTTCGCGGCGGAATGGCACCGTGACCGCATCCTCGTCAATAGCTGGCGGCGCAGGCATCTTCGAGGCAGGTGATGTAGGCCTCAATGGCTCTAACAGAAATGCGGCGGGAGCCGCCGATTTGGACGGACCGGAGCTGACCGCTCCGTCCGATCTCATAGAGTTTGGTACGGCCGATTCCAAGGGCTTTGGCCACCTGCTCGGGATTGAGCAACAGTCCTTCCATTTCAGCGCTCCTCCTTGTTGTGAGACACGGCGATGGCGGTGGCGGTCTGCACGAGATCGTCATGCTGCTTCCCGCCAGAAATCGACCTCTTCTTGAATGGCATGTCGGGCGGCTCGACGAGTCTCGGCCAGGTCCTCGGCGATGGTCTTGGCGAAGAGCGCTTGGCCGGGTGAGTGGCCTCGGCCGGTGTAGCGCCAGTGGCCGAGGACCAGCACGGTGCCTTCAGCGACGAGATCGTCGAATGGGTCGTGCTCGGCCCGGCGGACGACGGGAGTATCGGGTTCGAGGCGAAGGGCGGCGAGGGTTTTTGCGGCGCGCCAGTCC
>JBBRIV010000357.1:0-2582 GCA_038220425.1 Candidatus Limnocylindrales bacterium | reverse complement strand
CCGCTGCCTGGCCGAGTACCGGCGGTGCCGGTGGCGGTCGCCCCGGCGAAATCGCGGCCGGCGGCGTCTGAGCCGGTTCCCGTGCCGGTTCAGCCCGCGCCAGCTCGAAATGCGCCGGTACCCGCGCCGGCCAGGCCTGAGGCCGCCAAGCCTGAGCTGGCCAAGACGGAGCAGGCCAAGACGGAGCAGGCCAGGCCGGAGCCGGGGACGCCCGCTGCCAGGCCGGCTGCGACGGCCGACGAACCGGTCAAGCTGGTTGCGGTGCCCGTGGAACCCGGTTCTGGCGCCGGTCCTGGCGCCGGGGTCTCCGAGCCGAGCCCCGGGCTGACCGAGCTGATCGCGGCCTGGCCGCGAATCGTGGCCGAGCTGAGCACGAGTCCACCGATCAAGCCCCTGATCGAAGCCTGCCGGCCGATCGACATGACCGGCAACCAGGTGGTCCTGGGCTTCCCCGAGGGCAAGGCCTTCCTGCGCGACGTCGCCGAACGTCGCCGGCCTCACCTCGAGGAGGGGATCGGCAAGGTCCTCGGCCGGGGCGTGGCCGTTCGCCTTGTGGCCACCAACCTGGACCTCCTGCCGGCGTCCGCGCCGGCCGAAGTGGACATGATCTCCATTGCGTTGCGTGTGTTCGCCGATGAGATCGTCGACGCCGACGAGATCCACTGACCTGCCTGCGCCGCGGCGCGCCATCCGCCAGACTGGTGGCCGAATACCGACCACGGAGGGACCCTTCCAATGAGCATGGCCAACCTGCAGCGGATGGCGCAGCAGATGCAGCAGGAAATGCTGCGTGTCCAGGGCGAGCTCGCCACCGCCACCGTTGACGGCTCGGCCGGCGGCGGAGTGGTCAAGGCCACCGTGACCGGCAAGCAGGAGCTGGTGAGCATCACGATTGATCCTTCGGCGGTCGATCCGGCCGACGTCGAGATGCTCCAGGACCTGGTCACAGCCGCCGTCAACGACGCCCTGAACGCATCGCGCGAGCTGGCCGAGACGAAGATGGCCGCGGTCACCGGCGGCCTCAAGCTCCCCGGGATGTAGGGGCACAGTCAGCGCGTGTCCAGTCCCGTCATTGAGCCCGTTGCCCGCCTGATCGAGGCGTTTTCGCGGCTGCCGGGGATCGGCCCCAAGACCGCCCAGCGGCTGACCTTCCACCTGCTCCGGGCGCCTGACGCGGAGGCCCGCCAGCTGGCCGTGGCCCTGGTGGCCGTCCGCGACGAGGTCGTCTTCTGCGAGCGCTGCTTCAACATCAGCGACGCACCGCTGTGTCCGCTGTGCGGCGATCCGGGGCGCGATGGCCGGCGTCTGTGCGTGGTCGAAGAGCCACTCGACGTGCTCGCCCTGGAGCGCACCGGCGAGTTCAAGGGGCTCTACCACGTCCTCCATGGGGCCATCTCGCCGATCGATGGGATCGGACCCGACAAGCTCCGAATCCGCGAGCTCCTGGCCCGGGTCGAGCAGGCATTTGCGGCCGGCGAGCCGTTCGAGGAAGTGATCCTGGCCACCAACCCCACCCTCGAAGGGGAAGCGACGGCGATGTTCCTGGACGAGCGCCTCGACAGCCGGGTTGGCCTGGTCAGCCGGATTGCCCGGGGGATTCCGGTCGGCGGCGATCTCGAGTACGCCGACGAGGTCACCCTGATCCGGGCACTCCAGGGCCGCCGCGCGATCCGCGCGTGAGCAGCAACCTCAGCGCGTGAGCAACCTCATCGTCGAGCTGCTCCTGCGCCTGGCCAAAGCCGGGGCGGCGGCATTGGTCGGCCTCGTCGTCTACCTGGTCGCGATCGGGCCGCTCGCCGCAGCCCCGTCGGTGGAGCTGGCCCTGCTGTGCTGGCTGTCGGGCGCGGCCTTCGTCCTGCTGGTGGAGTCGTCACCGTTCTAGGGGCTGCCGGGCGTGCGCGCGTGCTGCGGCCGCGCCGGTTGCTACGGGTTCGCCTCAGGGCTCGCCGTAAACCGGGCATGTTTCGGTGGGTCGATTCGGAGTTCGGGCCCGCCATCCTCCAGCCGCTTCACCGGGGACGCGCCGGCAATGCGTGCGCAAGAAGCGCGCGATCACGGCCCCCGAGCGGTCGGAGGACCGGCCCCGGTCGGCAACTGGCTTCGGTAAACATGGGGTGTTTACCGGCGGCGTCAACCCAACCAAACCGAGATGCTTCTCGACCGCCGGCCGCGCGACCCGCCGGCACTCCGCCGGGCCCCTCGGATCCCGAACGCAACCCTGCCGGTCCCGTTTGACACCCCACGCCGGCTCGCCTACCATTCGGCGTCGCGCCACCCAATTCGGGGTGAGTGCTCGGGCCGGATCACCGGTCCACCCGATCCCTCTCGTTTGACAGGTCGGGTCCCGATGCGCCATGATGGGCGTTCGCGCCCGGTGCCTTTGTGCACCGGACCGCTGCACCTTAACAATTGAAGAGTGACAGGAAATCCGGGTAAGGAAATGTGCGAGCGGTCAAACCCTCGAAATTGGAGTCCCGGCCGCAAGGTCGGGGCTTTTTGTCGGAGAGTTTGATCCTGGCTCAGGATAAACGCTGGCGGCGTGCATGAGACATGCAAGTCAAACGGACGATCAGGGCTTGCTC
>JBBRIV010000356.1:0-2600 GCA_038220425.1 Candidatus Limnocylindrales bacterium | reverse complement strand
GATTGGTACCGGGACCCATCGAACGATCAACGTCAAGGACGCCCTGAACCCCCTGACCGGAGCAATCACCCTGACCGACGCGATCCCGCTCGGTGCCCGGGCGGTGACGTTCAATGTCACGGTGACCCACACCCTTGGGGCGGGTTACCTGGCCCTCGTCCCGGGCGCGGACACCACGGTGACGGCTTCCACCCTGAACTGGACGGGTCCGGGCCAGACCGTCGCCAATGGTGGCCTGATCAGCCTGGGAACGGGAGCAGCCGAACGCCAGATCACGATCGTCATCGCCGGGACGCCGGGGACCAGCGCCCAAGTCGTCGTGGACATCACCGGCTACTACCAGTAGCCCCTGGCCCTTCAGGTTCGATTCATGTCCGCCTGCCAATCTCGCGGCCCCGCGTTGGGGCACAAGACTGGCGCGGAGGAGGAGCGGCCCTGGAACGACCTGCCCAAATCGGGCCGTTCCAGGGCCTTCTTGCGACCGGGGCAGGGGCCCGGCACTTTCGGGTGATGGCGGGACTCGGACCTGCCGGCCCACCCTCCAGCCGTCATGAACCGGATCGCCGCCCGCCTGCTCGTGCTTGTCCTTGGCGTGCTCGTCGCTGTAGGAGCATTCGGGGCCGTGCGCCTGGCCAACACAGCCTGCAACCCGTTCAGCCGGACGGCCTGCGTGCGGGTGCTCTTCCTGGGCAACAGCTTTACCTACGTCAACGACCTGCCCACCGTGTTTCGTGACCTTGCCCGAGCCGCCGGCCAGAACGTCGAGACAAGCATGGTCGCCAACGGCGGCGAGACGCTCGCCCAGCACGCGGCACCGGGCGATTCACTGAACGCCATCCACAGCGCGCACTGGCAGTTTGTGGTCGTCCAGGAGCAATCCCAGATCCCATCGGTCGAGTCGTTCCGGCAGACCCAGATGTACCCCGCTGCGCGAACGCTGGTGAGCTCGATCGAGGGCGTCGACGCCACCCCGATCCTGCTCGAGACATGGGCGCACCGGGACGGCTGGTTCGACCAGGGGCTCGACTACGCCTCGATGCAGGCCGGCGTTGACCAGGGCTACGCCACGATCAGCGCCGAGCTGCGGGTTGCCCTGGCGCCGGCCGGCCAGGCCTGGCAGGCGGTCCTCCGCCAGGATCCCGGCCTGGTCCTGTGGCAGGCCGACGGGGTCCACCCGAGCACGGCGGGCACGTACCTCGCGGCCTGCGCGCTGTACACCCGGATCTTTGGGCCGTGTCCGTTGGGGACCGCCTACACAGACGGGCTGGCCGCGGATACTGCCAACGTCCTGGAGACGATCGCCAACCAGTTCTGAGCCGGGGTCAGCTCAGCCAGGATTCGGCTGTTGAAATCGAGCCTCGAACGCCTTGACTCGGAGGGCCCTCGGCTGGACACTTCGACCAGCCGTTGACGACGCGGAAACGACGTCGGATCACCGCTCGGAGGGAGCGCGGAGGCGTTGGATCTTCTGATTCGGGATGCCCGGCTCCACCCGACGCGAGGCAGTCGGCCGGAGCCGGTGGATATCGCTGTGACCGGCGACCGGATCACGGCAATCCGCCCACGCGGGCTGCTCCGCGCCGAGGGAGCCACCGAGCTCCAGGCCGGCGGTCGCCTGTTGTCTCCGCCGCTCGTGGATCCCCACGTCCACCTTGACGCGGTGCTGACCGTCGGTGAGCCGCGCCACAACGAGTCGGGCACGCTGATCGTGGGGATCCTGACCTGGTCGGAGCGTAAGCAGACCCTCACTCACGAAGACGTCAAGCGGCGGGCCCGACAGGCAATCCTGTGGGAGGTAGCCCAGGGCACCGGGCTGATTCGCTCGCATGTCGACGTGTGCGATCCCAACCTGGTCGCCCTGAAGGCGCTCATCGAGCTGCGGTCGGAGCTGCACGATCTGGTCGACCTTCGGCTGATCGCGTTCCCCCAGGACGGGATCCTGTCCTTCCCCAACGGCAAGGAGCTGATGCGCGAGGCCATGCGCCTGGGCTGCGACGTGATCGGCGGGATTCCGCACTACGAATGGACGCGTGACGACGGTGTCGAAGAGGTCCACTTCCTGTTCGAGCTGGCCGCCGAGACGGGCAAGGGCATCGACCTCCATTGCGACGAGACCGACGACGATCAGTCACGCTTCCTGGAGGTGGTTGCCGCGGACACCATGCGCGCTGGGATGGAGGGCCGGGTGGTGGCCGGCCACACCACGGCGATGGGCTCGTACAACGACGCCTATGCGTTCAAGCTGCTCCAGATCCTGAAGCGGGCCGGGGTCACGATCGTGGCAAATCCGCTCGACAACATCGCCCTCCAGGGTCGCTTTGACAGCTATCCCAAGCGGCGCGGGATGACCCGCGTCAAGGAGCTCGATCAGGCCGGCGTGAACGTCGCCTGCGGGCACGATTCGATCATGGACCCGTGGTACCCGCTGGGCCGCGGCTCCATGCTGGATGCGCTCTCGATGCTGGTCCATGTGGGCCAGATGACCGGCCGGGGCGAGCTGTTCCGGGCGTACGAGATGGTCACGACCAATGCCGCCCGGGCGGCCGAGGTCGAATACGGAGTGGAGGAGGGCAAACCGGCCAATTTCATCGTCCTGGATT
>JBBRIV010000355.1:0-2613 GCA_038220425.1 Candidatus Limnocylindrales bacterium | reverse complement strand
GTCGCGGCCACCCGTCCCGGCGCCTCGTACAGGATCGACGCCCGATCATCACCGGCGATCCGGGCCAGCCGCTCCTTGCGCTCACGGCCGGAGCGCGGCAGGAAGCCCTCGAACGACCAGCGTGGGCCGGCGATGCCGCTGGCCACGACTGCTGCCAGGACAGCCGACGCGCCCGGAATCGGGACGACGCTGCCACCCTCGGCCGCCCAGGCCCGGACCAGGTCCTCGCCCGGATCGCTCACGCCGGGCGTGCCGGCATCGGTGATCAGGGCCAGGTCGGCTCCGCTGCGCAGGTGGGCGAGCAGCTCCGGCAGCCGGCTGGCACTGTTGCGGGCATGGAAGCTGATCAGGTGGGTGGTGATCCCGCGGGGACCCAGCAGCCGATGCGAGTGGCGGGTGTCCTCGGCGGCCACCAAGGGCACGGCCCGGAGCACCTCGAGCGCGCGCAGGGTCACGTCGCCCAGGTTGCTGATCGGGGTGGCCACGATGAACAGCCGGCCGCGCGCGACCGGGACGCCGGGCGGGGCCATCGCCTGACCCTAGCTCCGGGCCGAGCCCGGGCGCCGCCGCGGATAGAGGTAGTCGACGCCGGCCGTTCGCGGGCCGAGCTTGGCGATCGGGGCAACCTGGCGCTTGAACTCGGACCCGGCAACCGCCTTGAGAGCCCACTCGATCCGCTCGGGGGCAAAGCCCTTCGCCTCAAGCTCTTCCGGCGAACGCCGCCGGTCGACCAGCCAGAACAGCAGGCGATCGAGGTCGGGGTAGCTGAAACCCGCCTCGGTCTCGTCGGTCTGACCCGGCCACAGGTCGGCCGAGGGCGCCTTGCGAATGATCGCCTCGGGCACCCCGGCAGCCGCGGCGACCTGCCGGACCTGGCTCTTGTACAGGTCGCCGATCGGGTTCAGGGCGCTGGCCGAATCGCCGAACAGGGTCGTGTAGCCGATCAGCGACTCGGTCTTGTTGCTCGTCCCGATGACCAGGCCGCCCCAGGTCACCGAGCGGTCGTACAGGACGGTCATCCGGACCCTGGCCATCACGTTGCCCCGGCGCAGGGCGCTGGCGGTGAAGCCCTCGACGCCGGCCGCCCCGACGTTGCCCGTATCGGACCGGCCGAAGTAGGCATCGACCATCGGGCTGATCTCGATCAGCTCCGAGGCGCAACCCAGCCGCTCGACCACAACCTCGGCATCGCTGCGCGACGTGGACGCCGACGTCCGGTACGGCAGCATCAGGCACAGCAGGTGCTCGGCGCCGATCGCCTCGGCCACCAGGTAGGCCACGAGGGCCGAGTCGATCCCACCCGACAAGCCGATCACGGCTCGCTCGAAGCCGGCCTGGCGGAGCTGGCCGCGAATGAATTCAGCGATCACTCGGCGCGCCACGGCGGTGTCGATCGCGAGCTCCGCGGGCAGGTCGAACAAGCCGTCCCCGGTCGGCACAGGACGGGTGTTGCCGGCCGCGCTCATGGGGCCGCGCTCATGGGGCCGGGCTCATCGGGCGGCCACGTCCAGGCCGGGCTGGGCGCCAGGCTCGGCGGTCGAGTCGTCGGCCTGGCCGGCCCGCTCATTGACGATCCGGCCAAGCTCGCGGACAGCCAGCTCCAGCCGCTCGTCGCGTAGCAATGGCAGGGCAATCCGCTCGCGTCGGACGTCACCCAGGTCGACATCGGCAAAGTACAGGCCCTCGTCGTAGAGCGGGGCGCTGTAGATCGCCTCGCCATTCGGACCGATCACCTCGGAACCGCCCCAGAACGAGATCGACTCATCGACGCCCACCCGGTTGACGAAGACGACGAAGCTGGTCGTGAGCTGGGCGTACGTCCGCAGGAGCGTTCGCCACGAGGTTGCCGTGCCCAGTCCGACTTCGTTGAGCGCGGCCAGGTCGCGCCCGGGCGACGACGAGACGTTGACCAGCAGCTGCGCGCCGTCGAGGGCGAGGATCTGGGGTACGCCCAGGTGCCAGAAGTCCTCGCACACGCTCAACCCAACGCCAACGCCAAGCTGCGACGGCGTGGCCCGCAACAGGTCTCCGGCGGCAAAGAAGCGGCGCTCGTCGAACAGGCCGTAGGTGGGCAGGAAGAGCTTGCGCTGGACGTGGCGCACGTGGCCGCCCTCGAGCAGGGCGACCGAGATGAACAGGCGATGGTCGGCCGATTCCTCCACGAACGAGACGATCGCGGACAACGCGGCGGCACCCGACCCGGCGGTTGTGGCGGCCAGCGCGAGCAGGCGCGGGTCGTCGAGGCGCATGGCCACCTCGGCGGCGAGATCCTGGAGCAGGTAGCCGGTCATGCCCAGCTCGGGGAAGACCACCAGGCCGGCCCCACCGGCGCGAGCCTCCGCGATCAGGGCATGGTGCGTTGCCAGGTTCTCGTCGAGGAGGCCGAGGCGCGGGGCAATCTGGGCGAGAGCGATCCGAAGCGGCTGCACGGCCCGAGTCTAGCCCGTCACCCGGCTCCGATGGCCAGGAGCGGATCGCCGCTGTTCATGGCCAGAGACGTGACCAGGAAGAGGACCACCCCCTCGATCGGAGCAGGGACGGCCTGGAGCACCGCGCCAAAGGCATCGCGCACGTCGCCCAGGTGCTGTTCGGCGCTGACCGCCTCGCCCACGG
>JBBRIV010000354.1:0-2619 GCA_038220425.1 Candidatus Limnocylindrales bacterium | reverse complement strand
AGGGCAGCGGCCTGTACCTGATCCTCGACGGCCAGGCGTCGATCGTGGTCGACGGCCAGGAGCGGGCCAAGCTGGGCCGCGGCGAGTTCTTTGGCGAGGTCTCGATCCTGCTCGGAGAACCACCTGTCGCCGACGTGGTGGCCCTGGGCACCCTGCGCTGTCTCGTCCTGGCCGGCCCGGCCGTCGAAAAGTTCCTGCACGATCAGCCGGCCCTGATGTACCGGATGCTGCAGGCCTCGGCGCGCCGTCTGCGAAACGCGAACCGGTGGCGGAGCTGATCGACCGCCCGTTCCCGCCGGGCGACTATTCACTGATCGTCGTCGGGAGTGGGCCGGGCGGCCTGCAGGTCTCATCGGCCCTGCGCGGCCTGGGGGTCAGCCACGCCCTGCTGTCGGCCGACCAGGAGGCCGGGGGCATGTTCCGGCGCTGGCCGTTCTTCCAGCGCCTGCTGTCATGGACCAAGCCCTATGCGCCGGTGGCCCGCGGCACCCGGCCCTACGAGCGCTACGACTGGAATAGCCTGATCCCCGAATCGGATGAGCACCGGGCGGTCATGGTTGGCCTGATGGACGGCACGTCCTACTTTCCCAGCCGGCCCGAGATGCAGGCTGGACTCGAGGCCTTCACGAGTCGAACCAGCCTGCCGGTCCGCTTTGGCTGCCGCTGGACCGGGACGCGCCGCCTGGACGACGGGCGGTTCGCCCTGGAGACCAGCGACGGGCAGTACACCGCCGGGACCCTCGTCTTTGCCGTCGGGGTGGCCGAACCGTGGCGACCGACCAGCCCGGGCATGGAGCTGGCGGCGCACTACGCCGACACCCGGCCTGTGGAGGATTACGCCGACCGGCGGATCTTCATCATCGGCAAGCAGAACTCGGGCTTCGAGCTGGCCAGCGGGATGCTGCCCTGGGCCAAGCGGATCATCATCGCCTCGCCGTCGCCGGCCAAGCTGTCGGTCAACACCCACTCGCTGGTGGGGATCCGGGCGCGCTACGTCCAGCCCTACGAGGACCACGTCCTGGGCGGCGGCGTTGCGATCCTCGACGCCGCGATCGAGAAGATCGAGCGTGGTGGCGTCGGCGCGCCGTTCCAGGTCACGACACGGCGCTCGCTGGACGCGGTCCAGGCCGTCTTCGACGTGGACGAGGTGATCTCGGCGACCGGCTTTGTCGCGCCTCTGCTGGACCTGCCCGACCTGGGCGTGAGCACCTTCGGCCAGAGCCGGCTGCCCGCCCAGACGCCCTTCTGGGAGAGCGCCACGGTGCCCGGGATCTTCTTCGCCGGGACGATCGGACAGGGCTCGGCCGGGCTCAAGAAGCACGGCATCCCGTCCAACTCGGGCGCTGTCCAGGGCGCCCGCTACAACGCCCGGGTGCTGGCCACCCATATCGCGACCAGCCGCTTCGGGGTGACCGTGGAGCGGGCGCCGGTCGCCGCCGATGACGTCGTGGAATACCTGCTTGGCGAGCTGACCCTGGGTCCCGAGCTGTGGCATCAGCGGGCGTACCTGGCCCGGGTCCTGAGCCTGGATCCGACCGACGGGATTCGCGACGAGGGGATCCTCCCCCTGGCCTGGTTCGTGGATGCCGGCGGTCCCGATGCGATTGCCGCCACCCTCGAGACGGACGGCACAGGTGCGGTCTACCCGGTGATCTACCTGCGCCAGGGTGGGTCCGTGACGGAACACGCCATCGAGGCCGACTCGCTCCTGAACTACCAGACGGCCGCCGCCCGGGCCGCCCTCGAAGGGATCCTCGCGCCCGTCTTTGGCAGTGTCGGGTCGCCGGCCAACGGGTAGCCGTTAACGACTACTTCATGGAATATTATCCGTTGACGGCTAATCATGGTTCGATTAGCCTCTGGCGGTGACTTCCTCGCGGGCGATCGTCGTGTTCGGCGACGTCATCCATTCCCGGCTCGATCCAACGGGGTCCTCAGCGTGGCTGCGGACACTGTGCGACGAGCTCCAGGCTGCCCAGGGTGGGCAGACCCTGGCCGCCTTCGGGTTCACCCAGGGTGACGAGCTCCAGGGTCTGCTCCAACCGTCGGCGGACCCGCTCGGCGTCGTCCTGCGGGCCGCCCTGGCCGAGGATGCCCGGCCGATGCGCTGGGCGATCGCCAGGGGATCCGTCGAAGCGGGCTCGGGCCCCGCCACCCAGCGGACCGGCCAGGCCTTTGTTGCCGCCCGGGCCGGCCTCGAGGAGACTCGCCGGCTGCGTTCAAGCCTGCGGATCGTCACCGGCGTACCGGACCTGGACATCCTCCTCGACGACCTGGCGCCCGTCCTGGGGGCCGCCTTGGAGCAGCTCAGCCCCAGCCAGCGGCGAGTGGCCGGCCTGATCCTGGTGGACGGCCTGCGCCGGTCGGATGTGGCCGACCGGTTGGGGGTCAGCCGGGCGACGGTGTCGGTCGCGGCCAACCGGGGCGGGGTACCCTCCCTCGAACGGCTGTCGCGGGCGATCCGGCATCTCCTGGACCGGAGCCTGGCAGCCGAGCTGGGGACCTGATGTCGCAAACGGCGATCCTTCTTCTCGCCCTGGTGGTCCTTGCCCACCTCGTCGCCGACTTCGTCCTCCAGACGGACGCGATCGCGGAGGCCAAAGCCGCCCTCGATGGGCG
>JBBRIV010000353.1:0-2627 GCA_038220425.1 Candidatus Limnocylindrales bacterium | reverse complement strand
CACCCACCCCAACGACCCCTAACACGACAGGGTGTCAACGACGAGCGCTGGCACTCTTGTCGCTGCGGGTGGCGATCCCTCGCCATTGGTGGTCTGACCCTGAGCCGACCTACTCACGAGCGACCACCCTGAGTCGGACCCGGGAACTTAACTGCGTCCAGACCCGGAACTGATCGTGCCCCGCGACCTAGGCTTAGGCAATGATGGCCAGATGCGCGTACACGTGGTCCAGCTGGCCGTCGACCTGGCGGAGTCGATCCCCGACCGAGTCGCCCGCACGACGGCACTGGTGCGGGCGCAAACCGGCGCGGATCTGATCGTCCTGCCCGAGCTGTGGGTGCAGGGCGGGTTCGCGTTCGACGACTTCGAAGCCACCGCGGAGCCACTCGACGGGCCAACCTTCCTTGCGCTGGCGAGCGCTGCCCGCGACGTCGGGGCGTGGTTGCACGGCGGATCGTTGGTCGAGCGGGCAGCGGAGGGGCTCTTCAACACCTCGGTCCTGCTGCGGCCCGACGGTTCGCTGGTCGCGACGTATCGCAAGCGGCATCTCTTCGGGTTCAGCGGCGGCGAGACCAAGGTGTTGCGGGCCGGCGATGTGCTCGTGACTGCTGAGGTCGGTGGGGCAAGGATTGGTCTGGCCACCTGCTACGACCTGCGGTTTCCCGAGATGTTCCGCGCCCTGCTCGACGCCGGCGCCGAGGTCTTCGTCGTCCCAGCGGCCTGGCCGTCGCCGCGGATCGCCCACTGGAGTCTGCTGGCGCGGGCGCGCGCCGTCGAGAATCAGGCCTACCTGATCGCCTGCAACACGGTTGGCGAGCAGGCCGGCGTCACCCTCGGCGGTCGCAGTGTGGTCGTTGATCCGTGGGGCGCGGTGCTGGCTGAGGCCGGGCTGGGCGAGGAGGTCTTGATCGTCGACCTCGATCCGGCGCTGGTGGCCAAGACGCGCGCATCGTTCCCCGTCCTCGCGGACCGCCGCTTATCGAGCGCTGTCGGGGTACTCGACTAGGATCCCGAGGCATGAGTCCGAATCCCTCCGGGCCTTCAGCGCCTGCCGCGTCTGCCGGCTGAAGGAGTGGACCTCTGCTTCACGAGTCCGCCCTACGCGGACGCTCGTGCGTACAGCCGAACCCACCCCGATCGCCACGTCGAGTAGTTCCTTCATGAACGACACGCTCGGGCCCGTTCTGCGTGACACCCACGGCCGGGTATTCACTCCGGGCTCTCCCGGAGATGCTCACAGTCTCACCGTTCCCTTTGCTAGTGGACCTGGTCCCCCGCCCGCTGCCCCAGGACCCCGTCTGGCCGCACCCTTAGCTGGTCGAGGGGACCCGGCCGGATCCGGCCACCTCGAGCGCTCGGTTGACAAGACGCAGTCGTACGCGATGATTTAGCCCATCCGCGAGAGACTTGACGAATCCAACGAATGCTTCCCGCACCTACCCGAAACTCTGGAGCAAATCATGTCCGGCGCTCTTCGGGCTGCCCTAGTTGATCCGGATATTTGCGGTCTTGACTGAGGGAGCGCTCAGCGGTGGCTGAAGGTTCTCGTGCGCGGGTGCGGGCGCCTGAGCTGGTGGGGCGGGGCGGCTGGCTGGGCACGGGTGGCCAACCGCTGACGCTGCGAGGCTTGCGCGGCAAGATCGTGCTTCTGGACTTCTGGACGTTTTGTTGCGTCAACTGTCTGCATGTCATCGACGAGCTGCGGCCGTTGGAAGAGAAGTACGCCGACGTCTTGGTGACCATCGGTGTCCACTCCCCGAAGTTCGCCCACGAGGCCGAGCACGCCGCCGTCGAGGCAGCCATCGAGCGGTACGACGTGCACCATCCGGTGCTCGACGACCCGGATCTCACCACCTGGTCTGCGTACGCGGTGCGTGCGTGGCCCACCCTCGCCCTCGTCGACCCCGAAGGCTACGTCGTCGCGCAGTTCTCGGGCGAGGGGCATGCGCACGGCCTGGATTCCCGCATCGCCGAACTCGTGGTCGAGCACGAGGCCAAGGGAACGTTGCATCGAGGCATCGGCCCGTTCGTCCCACCCGAACCAGAACCAACCACCCTGCGGTTCCCGGCCAAAGCGATTCTGTTGCCTGGCAACAACATTCTCGTTGCGGACGCGGGCCACCACAGCCTCGCGGAACTTGCGCCCGACGGCGAGACGCTGGTGCGCCGTATCGGCAGTGGGCACCGCGGCTCGATCGACGGACCGGCCGAGCAAGCCGCCTTCAACGAGCCCAACGGTCTGACGCTGCTGCCGCCCGACGTCGCTGAGGCGGTGGGCTACGACGTCGTCGTGGCCGACACGGTCAATCACCAACTTCGTGGGGTCAGCCTCGCGAGCGGGATGGTCACCACCATCGCTGGAACCGGTCGGCAGTGGATGCACGGCGACAGCACCGACAACCTCTCGTCGCCGTGGGACGTCGCGTGGTCAGCCGAGGCGGGGCGCGTGCACATCGCCATGGCCGGAATCCACCAGCTCTGGAGCTTCGACCCGCGCTCAGGTGACGTGGCCGTGACGGCCGGCACGACGAATGAGGGGCTACGTGACGGACCTGCGGCCGAGGCCTGGTTCGCGCAGACCTCGGGCCTGACGATCGGGCCGGATGATGGCGACGGTGAGCGACTGT
>JBBRIV010000352.1:0-2640 GCA_038220425.1 Candidatus Limnocylindrales bacterium | reverse complement strand
CGCATCAGGCCGTGGTCGACGTAGATGCAGGTCAGCCGGTCACCCACCGCTCGATGGACAAGTGCTGCGGCCACCGCCGAGTCGACGCCCCCGCTCAGGGCGCAGATCACGAGGCCATCCGAGTCGGTCGCCAGGGCGTGGGCGTCCACCCGGGCCCGGATCTCGGCCACGGTCGAATCGATGAAGTTGGCCGGTGTCCAGGTGGCCCGTGCGCCGGCGATCCCCACGACGAAGTTGCGCAGGATGTCGCGCCCCCGGGGCGTGTGGGCGACTTCGGGATGGAACTGGATGGCGTACAGGCCCCGGCTGGGGTCGGCGAATCCGGCCAGCGGCGACGAATCGGTCTGGGCCGTGGCCCGGAAGCCCTCGGGCAGCCGGGTGATCGAGTCGCCGTGGCTCATCCACACCGGTTGCTCCCGGTCGAGACCGGTGAACAGGCCGTCCTCGCTGGTGATCGTCACGCTGGCCGGGCCGTATTCGCGCCGGCCGGCCGGCAGCACATCGCCACCCAGTTCGCGAGCCATCAGCTGGGCGCCGTAGCAGATCCCCAGGACGGGGATGCGGCCGCTCCACACGCCGCTATCGGGCAGCGGGGCGTCGGGGTCGTAGACGGAATTGGGACCGCCCGACAAGATCACGGCCCTGGGCTTGCGCCGCTCGATCTCGGCCCACGGCGTGTCGTGGGGCAGGAGCTCGGAGTAGACATTCAGCTCGCGGACGCGCCGCGCGATCAGCTGGGCGAACTGGCTGCCGAAGTCCAGGATGACCACCGTGTCGGGCCCGGCTCCGTCGTCGTCGGCACCACCCTGGCCGGCCCCCGGCCGGTCGTCCGGCGACCGATCGGGACCGGGTGCCTTGAGCGCCGTTTCGAGATAAGCCTCGACCTCGGCGTCGTCCGGGGCCAGGATTCGGTGGCCTGCGTTGGCCGCCTCCCCGTGGACCGTCTTACCGCGTTTAGCACCCGGCCCGGTCCCATCCTCCGCCTGTCCGTCGCTCAATCCTGCCCTCCGCTCGCCTCGCCGCCCATTCGGTCAAGTCTAGCGGCACCATCCGCCGCCCTTCAGTTGCGGTTGCGCATCCCCTCGGCCACCGTCTCGAAGTAGGTGCTCAGGCGTTGTTCCACAGCCGGCGGCGGGTTCACCGCCAGGACCGCCGCTCGCATGTGCCGGAGCCAGGCGTCGCGCTCGACCGGGCCGATCGCAAACGCGTTGTGGCGCATCCGCAGGCGGGGATGGCCGCGCTCGTCGTCGTAGGTGCGCGGCCCACCCCAGTACTGGGCCAGGAACAGGCTCAGCCGGTGGCGGGCACCAACGAGATCGTCCGGATCCGGATAGATCGCGAGGAGGGCCGGATCGCCGGCCACGCCGGCATAGAACGCGTCGACCAGCTTGATGAAGAAGGGCAGGCCGCCGGCCGCGGCATAGACCGAGTCCGCTTCCTCGATGGGTGTCGAGCCTTCGTCCCTGACCGGCAGGCCCCGCCCGGCCGCGTCACGAGGGCCGCTTGGGTCGCTCAGCGGGAGCGCTGCCAGGACTTGCCCTCGGTCTGGGTGGACGGGGCGTAAACCATCTCCACGGCCTGCATCTCGCGGATCGTCCGGGCCCCGAGGGCGGCCATCGACTGGCGCAGGGCTCCGACCAGGTTCTCGGAACCGTCGGTCACGGCGGCCGGACCGAACAGGATTCGCTCGAGCGTGCCGCGGGTGCCCACCTTGATCCGGGTCCCGCGGGGCAGGGTGGCCGACGGCGCGGCCATGCCCCAGTTGGTCCCACGACCGGGCGCCTCTTCGGCCCGCGCCAGGGGCGAACCGATCATCAGGGCATCGGCCCCGGCAGCGATGGCCTTGGCCAGCTCGCCACCCCGGCGCATCCCGCCGTCGGCGATGACCGGCACGTAGCGACCGGTTTCGGCGGCATAGGCGTCGCGGGCGGCAGCCACGTCGCTGACGGCCGTGACCTGCGGGATGCCGATGCCCAGGACCTCGCGGGTCGTACACGCCGCGCCCGGACCCACGCCAACGAAAACCGCCGCGGCCCCCTGTTCCATCAGGGCAAATGCGGCTTCGGCGTTGGTCGTGTTGCCAACCGCCACGGGAATGGGCATGAACCGGGTGAATTCCTCGAGCGACAACGGCTCGTACTCGGAGGCCAGGTGGCGGGCGCTGCTGACCTGGCTCTGGACCAGGAACAGGTCGGCGCCGTGTTCGGCGCACAGGGCCCCGAACCGGCGGGCCGCGGCCGGTGTTGCGGCGACGGCCGCCCGGGCGCCGGCGGCGTGGAGCTCGTCGATCCGGCGGGCGATCAGGTCGTCCCGGATCGGGGCGCCGTAGGCCTCGGCCAGCAGGGCATGGACGCCCTCGTCGGGTGCTGCGGCAATCCGGGCGAGGACCGCATCAGGATCGTCGTAGCGGGTCTGGATGCCCTCGAGGTTGAGGATCGCCAGGCCACCCAGCCGGGCCAGCTCACCGGCCAGCCGGACGTCGACCACGGCATCCATCGCCGAGGCGATGATCGGAATGGCCAGCTCCAGCCCGCACAGAACCTGGGCCAGGTCCACGTCGTTCGGCTCGATCGTGCTCGTACCGGGCGCCAGCGAGACGTCCTCGAAGCCGTATGTCGGGCGGATCGTGTCGACCTTCGA
>JBBRIV010000351.1:0-2649 GCA_038220425.1 Candidatus Limnocylindrales bacterium | reverse complement strand
AGCCAGCGCATCGAAACCTGTGTCCACACGGGCGCCGCGAGCGACGCGCGCAACAGAGTCCGAGGTCAAGGCGACTGCCACGACCACGGCGAAGACAGTAGAGTAGACCAGCGTGCCCAAGATGAAGACCCACAAGGCGGCCGCCAAGCGGATCCGTGTCACGGGTACTGGCAAGATCGTGCGCGTCAAGTCCTGGCGCGGCCATCACCTCGAGATCAAGTCGTCGCGGCGCACCCGGCGCTACGCCGGCAAGTCCGTCATCGGCAAGGAGCAGGCGCGGCAGGTCCGCCGGCTGCTCCCATACCTCTAGGAGCCCACAGCCATGTCACGAGTCAAGCGCGGCGTAACGTCCCACGCTCGCCACAAGCGCCTGCTGGACGATGCCGAGGGCCGCAAGGGCACCCGATCACGCCTGATCAAGCCCGCCCGCGAAGCGCTCCTGCACGCGCTCCACTACGCCACCCGCGACCGCAAGCAACGCAAGCGCAATATGCGCGAGCTGTGGATCGTCCGGATCAACGCAGCGGTCCGCCAGCGCGGCCTGACCTACGGGGCATTCATCTCGGGCCTCAAGCGAGCCGATATCCAGGTGGACCGCAAGATCCTGGCCGATATCGCCGTTCGCGACGAGGGCACGTTTGGCAAGATCGTCGAGGCCGCACGCGGCGCCTGATCCAGCTCAGCCGACCCTTGTGACCCTCGATCCGTCCCAACGGCGGTCGAGGGTCGCTGATTCAGCCAACCTGAACAGAGGACCCGAAACCTGGACCTGACCAGCCTGACCAGCGAGCTGCATGGCCTGCGCGACGGCGCCCTGGTCGCGGTGGCGGCGGCCCAGAGCAGTGCTGCCCTTGACCTGATCGACGTCGAGGTCCTGGGCAAGAAGGGGAGCCTGACCGGGGTCCTGCGCGGGATCGGCGGCCTGCCCGCGGACGACCGACCCAGGGTGGGAGCGGTGGCCAACGAAGTCCGGACCACGATCAAGGCAGCCCTGGCCGGCCGGGGCGCCACCTTGCGCGGTGCGGAGCTGGCCGAGCGCCTGGCGGCCGAGACCCTCGACGCCACGACCCCCGGTCGGTCGGTCCGGCGCGGGACGCTCCACCCGATCATCGAGACGATGGGCCAGATCGCCGAGATCTTCGGGCGATTCGGGTTCACCGTCTATGAAGGTCCGGAGGTCGAGGACGACCTGACCAACTTCCAGATGCTCAACATTGCCCCCGACCACCCGGCTCGGGACCTGTGGGACACGCTCTACGTGGACGTCCCGGGTCACCTCCTCCGAACGCACACGTCGCCCCTCCAGATCCGGGTGATGCAGGCATTCGAACCACCGATCCGGGCACTCCTGCCCGGACGGGTCTTCCGTTACGAAGCCGTCGACGCCAGCCACGCTTCGGAGTTCTTCCAGGTCGAGGGCCTGATGGTCGACGAGGGAACGACGATGGGTGACCTGCGCGGCCTGCTCGACGAGTTTTCCCGGGCGATGTTCGGGCAGGGCAAGCGGACCCGCTTCCGGCCCGGCTACTACCCATTCACCGAGCCATCCGTGGCCTTCGACGTGGAGTGCCTGGTGTGCGGAGGATCGGGCTGCCCGGCCTGTTCGCGGACCGGCTGGATGACCATCCTGGGAGCCGGCATGGTCCACCCGGTCGTCCTCCAGAATGGCGGTCTTGACCCGGAGCGCTACCAGGGCTTTGCCTTCGGAATGGGCGTCGAGCGGATCTCGAACCTGCGTCATGGCGTGGCTGACCTGCGCCTGTATGCCGAGAACGACCTGCGCTTCCTGGGCCAGTTCCGCTAGGCGACCAGACCAGACCACCAGGCCAGACCACCAGGCCAGACCACCGGGCGTGGGGGACCGATTCGAGCGTGAGCGACAGTCTTCCCAGGACAACAACCAGGACGGGCGATGCGGCAATCGTCGAGCGCGCCAGCGGGGGTGACCACGTTGCCTTCATGGCCCTCGTCGATGCCTGGCTGAGCACCGCCTACCGGACGGCGCTGGGCAGCCTGGGCGACGAGACGGCCGCCCGCGACGCGACAGTTCAGGTTTTCGGTCGTGCCTGGCGCAACCTGCCCGAATTGCGCGATCCGGAAGGCTTCCCGGGGTGGTTCGAGCAGATCGTGACGAGCACCTGTCTGCGCGCGGCGGCCAGGGGGCATGGGCCAAACGCCAGGGACTCGGCAGACGGCCCGCCATCGGCTCCAGCTCAATCGTGGGCGGCAAGGTCAGGGACCCTGGATCCACGAGCCCGCCGATTTGACCCGGCTGAGCTGCGCCCGATCATCGCCCAGCGCACCACCGTGGTCCGTCAGCGGACGGTCCGCAGCAGGCGGTCCGTCGCTGGCGGCGGCGGCCGGGTCATCGCCCGGATCGTCGGCCGGATCATCAGCCCAGCCGCGATCGCCATCGTCCTCGTGGCGGTCCTGCTGGGCGGTGTTCTCACGCTGACTGTTGTCGACCGCCGGCCGATCCTGCCGATCCAGCTCCGGACTGGGCTGCTGGCGTTCATCCAGCACGGCGCCGTGTACCTTGCCGATGCGCACGGCGCGAATGCCCGACTTGCCCTCCACCAGGAGGGGTTGGCGTTCCGGTCCCTGGCCTGGTCGCCAGATGGCGTTCGGCTGGCCATGGTTGCCGACTCC
>JBBRIV010000350.1:0-2667 GCA_038220425.1 Candidatus Limnocylindrales bacterium | reverse complement strand
ACATGAAGACATCGGCCACTACGCGATTGCTTGCGACGATCGGCATCCTGCTCGTTGCGGCCTCCTGCTCGGGGGCGGCCGCGGACCGAACGTCGACGCCGTCGCCCAGACCCACGCCCGCCGCCACGCTGGCGGCAGTGGTCTTCGGAAGCGGCAGCTATCCCGGCTACACGGTCGTCGTGCCCGTTGGCTGGTCGCTACTGACCGGCGGCCAGTTCGTCCTCAAGTACGTCCACAGTGGGCCTGGGCCGGTGCTGGGCCTCAGCGTCTGGGACGTTGGGCGGGTCTACCGCGACCCATGCCAGTGGCATGGGCAGGACTACGATCCCGGCCCGACGGTCGACGATCTCGTCAAGGCGCTCACTACCCAGCCGCTCCGGCATGCCACCAAGCCGACCGCCGTCACTCTGGCCGGATACTCGGGCCAATATCTGGAGTGGTTGGTCCCGGCCGATATAAAGTCGAGCACTTGGACCGACTTCGACACGTGCGACGTCGAGCCAACTGACGGTCACCGCAACTTCGAGAGCTGGCTGGGCACCGGCGGCATGGGCAACCGGTACGAGCAGGTCCCAGGCCAGGTCGACCGCTTGTGGGTCCTCGACGTTCGTGGGCAGCGCCTGGTCGTCGATGCCACCTATTCACCTGACACGAGCAAGGATGATCGGGCCGAGCAGCAGCAGGTCATCGAGTCGCTCCGGTTCGTCGCGCCCTGAGGAAGGCTCGGGTCCCCCGGTTGCGTTGACGGGATATCCTTGATCGCGCTAGGATTTAATCCTGACAAGATCGCTCGGAATTGAGCCGGGCGACGACACATCTGCACACACCGGACCCATGGACGACCTGTACCGCGACTACATCCTCGAGCACTATCGGCGACCGCATCATTTCGGCGTGCTCGAAGCACCCACGTCGTCGTACGAGGGCGCCAATCCACTGTGCGGTGACCGGATCACGATGCAGCTCGGGATCCGCGACGGTGTCGTGGCCGAGATTGCGTTCACCGGGCGCGGCTGTGCGATCAGCCAGGCGAGTGCCTCGCTCCTGACCGACGAGATCATGGGCATGCCGGTCGAGAAGGCCGAGGCCTTCCGGGCCGACGACCTGCTGGACCTGCTGGGCATCGATATCAGCCCGGCCCGCCTGAAGTGCGCGATGCTCAGCCTCGAGACGTTGGAGCACGCCTTGGCCGAGAAGCCCGACTCCGCCACCGATACCGAAGTACCGGCCGCCGCCCCAGTCGAGGCCAGCCAGCCATGACCCCGATCCTGGGGCACTGCAGGTGTCTCACGCCGGCCTGAGGCCGGCCGCATTCCCGTTCGGCACCACGCCGACTTGACCCGCCCTGGCCCGAAGCCCGTGCCAGCCCGTCGAACTCCGGAGCCCCTCCGATCCCATGACCAAGTCCTATTCCGACATCCTGCGCGAGGCGCGCGCCCAGGTTCGCGAGGTTTCAGCCCTCGAGGTTGACCTCCAGCGCGAGTCGAAGGCCGCCCCGCTGCTCATCGACGTGCGCGAAGCCCACGAGTGGGAGGCCGGCCACCTGCCCGGCGCCGTGCACGTCCCACGCGGCCACCTCGAAAGCCAGATCGAGAACGCCGCCCCCGACCACGACCGCCCGATCGTGCTCTATTGCGCCTCGGGCATTCGCTCGGTCTTTGCCTCGCAGACCCTGGGCCAGATGGGCTACACCGACGTCGCCTCGCTGACCGGCGGGTTCCAGGGCTGGAAGTCGCAGGGCCTGCCCTGGGAGACCCCCACGATCCTGTCGCCCGAGCAGAAGGTCCGCTACAGCCGGCACCTGCTCATCCCCGAAGTGGGCGCCAAGGGCCAGACCAAGCTGCTCGATTCAAAGGTCCTCCTGATCGGCGCGGGCGGCCTGGGTTCGCCCGCCTCGCTGTACCTGGCCGCGGCCGGCGTGGGCACGATCGGGATCATCGACTTCGATGTGGTCGACCTGTCCAACCTGCAGCGCCAGGTGGTCCACACGACCGATCGAATCGGCGAGAAGAAGGTCGATTCGGCGCGCAAGACGCTGCTCGCCCTCAATCCCGGGATCAACGTGATCGGCCATGACGAGATGCTCGTCGCCAACAACGTCGATCGGATCATCGCCGGCTACGACGTGATCGTGGACGGGACCGACACGTTCGAGACGCGCTACCTACTCAACGATGCAGCCGTGATCGCGGGCATTCCGGTGGTCCATGCCAGCGTCTTCCGGTTCGAAGGCCAGCTGACGGTGTTCAAGCCCTACGAAGGCCCGTGCTATCGCTGCCTCTACCCGACCCCGCCGCCGCCTGAGCTGGCGCCGGGCTGCTCGGTCGCCGGTGTCCTGGGCGTCGTGCCCGGGATCATGGGCCTGCTCCAGACCAACGAGGTCTTGAAGTTGCTCCTGGGGATCGGCGAGTCGCTGGCCGGCCGGCTGCTCCTGTTCGATGCCCTGGAAGGTTCGTTCACCGAGCTCAAGCTGCGTCGCGATCCCACCTGCCCGGTCTGCTCCGACGCCGCAGTCGCGGCCCGGGCCGCCGGCACGCCGTTGGTCCTGCCCGCCGGCCAGGACGCCCCGTTCATGCTGGGCGCCGCGGTTGGCGCGGCCTCGATCAATCCGGCCGCTCAATGAGCACGGTCTGGATCCCGCCGGTGCTGCGCGCCTCGGCCGGCGGA
>JBBRIV010000349.1:0-2670 GCA_038220425.1 Candidatus Limnocylindrales bacterium | reverse complement strand
CCAGCCGCCAGTTCCAGTCGGTGTCCAGGAGCAGCCAGTCCTGAAAATACCGTCCGCTGACAAGCCGGACGGCACCCAGGTCGCCGGCGGCCACTCGCTCCCGCATGTGCTGATGGAGTGGATAGAAGCGAATGTTGAAATTGACGGCGTTGACCCGCCCGGAGTCCCGCGCCTCGGCCACGAGCCGGGCCGACTCGATGGCGTTCAGGGCGAGTGGCTTCTCACACACTACGTGCTTGCCCGCCGCCAGGATTGCCGACGCCTGCGAGACATGGAGGTGGTTGGGCGAGGTGACATGAACAACGTCGACCGTGGGGTCGGCCAGGATCTCCTCAAGCGTCGCGTAGGCGTGCCGGACGCTGAGGGCCCGCGCTCGCGCCGCGCCCCGAGCAGGGCTGCTGCCCAGCACGCCCCTGACGTCGACACCGATCCGCCGGAGTTGCTCGACGTGGACCGTCCCAATAAAGCCGGTACCGATGACTGCGGCGCCGATGTCGTTGAACGAGATCATCCGCTCCTACGCTGTAATGTCTAGACAATCTAGATCGCTGAGACCCGTATGATAGCGCACGATCGATGACCGCCTCACGTGTTGTGCCCATTTGGCGCAGTCTGACCTACCTATTCTTCGATCGGTGCCAATCGTACTTTGGCATGTCAAGTGCCAAACCTCGGCTGCAGCGCGGGGACGTATGATCGCTGACGTGAACGGCTCAGTACCGGACGAGGCCCTCGACACCCTTGTCCTCGTCCTCGACGAGATCCGCCTGGGTCGATCTCGATCGCGCTCCGAGCTGGCTGAGCGGACCGGTCTCGGACGGGCCATCGTCGCCCGGCGGCTGGCCGAGTTGATCGGCCGCGGACTCGTGGTCGAAGGCGATCCCGGTCCGTCGACGGGCGGTCGGCCAGCTCGCCAGCTGACGTTCCGCTCCGATGCCGGCCACCTGCTGATCGCCGACCTTGGGGCCTCGAGCATTGACGTGGCCCTGACCACGCTCGACGGCCGGATCCTGGCCCACCGCGATGAGCCGGCCCAGATCGAGTTCGGCCCGGAGTTGGAACTTCGTCGAGTCGAGGAGCTCTTTGACCAGCTGGTGGCCACCACCCCCGGCCTGCCCGGCGGATTGTGGGGGATCGGCATTGCTGTTCCCGGGCCTGTGGAATTCGCCTCCGGTCGTCCCATTACCCCGCCGATCATGCCCGGCTGGAATGGTTATCCGATCCGCGAGCGCTTCGCCGAGCGCTACGGTGCGCCGGTCTGGGTCGACAACGACGTCAATGTCCTGGCCCTTGGGGAATGGCGATCGGGCGTGGCCGCCGGGCACCAGGACGTGGTGGTGATCAAGATCGGCACGGGCATCGGGGCGGGCATCATCTCGGGCGGACGCCTCCATCGAGGCGCCCAGGGCAGCGCTGGGGACGTCGGGCACATCCAGGTCAGCGACGATCCCGAGGTGATCTGTCGGTGCGGGAATATCGGTTGCCTCGAAGCGCTGGCCGGCGGGGGAGCCCTGGGCCGAGCGGGCGAGGATGCAGCGCGCGACGGACGAAGTACCCGCCTCCAGACGGCCCTCGATCAGCGTGGCCGGGTTACGGCCGAGGACGTCGCCCGGGCAGCATCCAGCGGCGACCCGGTCGCGGTCGCCATGCTCCAGGCAGCCGGACGGCGGGTCGGCTCGATGCTGGCCAGCGTGGTCAACTTCTTCAACCCGTCACTCGTCGTGATCGGGGGCGGCGTGGCCAACAGCCCTGATCTGCTCCTGGCTGCGATCCGTGAGGCGGTCTATCGGCGTTCACTGCCCCTGGCCACGCGGGACCTGCTCATCCAGCGATCGTCGCTGGGCAGCCTGGCCGGTGTCATTGGCGCTTCATCGATGGTCGTTGAAGAGCTCTTCTCCCGGGCTTCCATGGCCCAGTGGCTCGATGCCGGGGAACCGGCCGGGCTGGTCGACTCAGCCTGACTGCCGGGCAGGCGTCAACTGCCCGACACCACCCGGTCGCTGAAGTCGCCCGAGCCAGGATCCTTCAGGATCAACTTGGTCCGGCCGTCGGGCAGGAGTTCACGTTTGATCACGATCTGGCCCTCCCACGTCTCCGGAGTCCGGGCGATTCGGGCGGTCGGACCAGCCCGCCACTCGAACAGCTCGACCGGCGCCCATGAGCGCGATTTCGCCGATCGGTAGGCCGCGTCCATGACCGCATTCACCACGTAGCCGTCGTAAAACGTCTCGCGCGGCGCTTCACCGGTCTCGATCGCGTTGAACATGTCCGAGAACATGTCGACGTAGCCGAGCTCGGAGACCTCGTCGCCCACGGGAAACAGCCAGCCGGCTGCAGTCTCGGCCTTCTCGGCGACATAGCCGCCACCGCCGCCGGCACTGAACATCTCGAAGCCCGTGCGCAGGAAGTGGTTGAGCCAGATCGTGCCCTGGGTGCCGGCGACCTCGTCGCGCAGGTCCATGCCGCCCCGGAAAGTCCAGCTCACCTCGAACTGCCCGATCGCGCCCGACTCGAAGCGAATGAGCGCGATGGCATTGTCCTCGTCGTCGATTGGATGGACCAGGGTGTCGGTGGTGCACATGACCTCGACTGGCCGGTTGCCCTTGCCCACGAAGTTCCGGATGATCTCGATGCAGTGACAGCCGAGGTCGATGATGGCCCCGCCGCCGG
>JBBRIV010000348.1:0-2698 GCA_038220425.1 Candidatus Limnocylindrales bacterium | reverse complement strand
GGATCGGCCGTCCGGCCCGGCTGACGCTCAACGTGGCCGGATCCAGCTCAAGGTCGCCAACCGTGATCGTGGCGGCTCGATCCGGCCCGATCCGGCGGCGGAGCGCCCGCACCCGGGCCCTCAGCTCGGCCATGGCGAATGGCTTGGCAAGGTAGTCATCGGCGCCCTGGTCCAGGCCCAGCACCCGATCGTCCACCCCGTCGAGCGCGGTCAGGATCAGGATCGGCGACGGGAAGCCGGCCGATCGAAGGCGTCCGCAGACGGCGAATCCGTCGAGCCCCGGCAGGATGACATCGAGGATTGCGAGATCGTAGGGGTACGTTTCGGCCCAGGTCAGTGCCTCGAGTCCATCGCTGACCACATCCACGGCGTGGCCGTCGTCGGTCAGCGCCTGCCGGATCCCGGTGGCAATCGCCACTTCGTCTTCGACCACGAGGACTCGCAGGTTCGTACTCCGCGCCCCGGCCGGTCCAGCTGCCTGGCTCGCTGCCCGACTAGCTGCCTGGACGGCCCGGCCTGATCGTAGTCGCATCGTCCGTCCTCGTCCGGAAAAGACCGATGGGCTGAGGTAGAACGGCCCGAGGGGCGCCTGAAGGTGAACCTCGAGCCGGGTCAGCCGGTCCGTCCCGAGATGGCGCTTGAGCCATGCGGCTCGGAACAGCGAGGCGGCCCGGATTGCGTCCACGGTCAACCCCGAGTGGGCCAGCTGATGGCGCAACCTGGCCGGCTGGTGGGCAAAGTGATCCTCGAGGTATTCGTGCGGTGTGGCCCCGGTCGGGGTCCACGACTGGCGGTGGGCCAGGTAGCGAGCCATGGCCAGGAGATGGCGCCGATTGGGAAACTCGACGATGAACGTGCCGCCCGGCCGAAGCACTCGTCGGACCTCGGCGAACACCGGGCGCGGGTCGCGAACGTGGACGAGCAGGCGGACCGCCACGACGGTGTCGATGCTCCGGTCGGGAAACGGAAGGGCCACCGCATCGGCCCGGATCAGCCGGATTCGGGGATCGCCGGCATGCCGCTCGGCGGCAGCCTCGAGCATCGCCGGCGATGCGTCGACCAGGTTGACCGGCGATAGCCACGGAACTCGTCGGCCAGCCGGCCAAAGCCTGCCCCAAGGTCGACCAGGTCGCCACCGGTTGGCGGCAACAGGGCCCGGATCGCCAGCCGATCGGAGCGATCCTCGTACTCCCGGGCCGGCCAGAAGTCGTCGCGGTAAGACAGGTCGTAGTCGGGCGGGCTGACCAGGGGAACTGTGCGGTCGACCGCCCCGTTCGACTCGGGGGGAGCCGGCTGGGGGAGCGCGGTCGACTGCACCTGCGGACGATGGCGGGCCAACCTGAATGCCACATGAACGGGCGCCGCTACGATGCCCAGATGGACGACATTGCGGCACAGGACGAGACAACGGCCCGGGCGGTCGTCGCGGCGCTGGGCCTGGATCGGGTCAGCCTGTCGGCGCTCGGCAGTGGCTTCGACAGCCAGGCCTGGCTGGTCCGGACGGTCGATGCGTCCCTCGCCCTGCGCATCGCCTCAGACCCCAGCGACCCGCCCGACACGTATCGGACCGAGCATGCCCTGATGGCTCGCCTGGCTGCCGACGGGGCGGCTGTGCCCATGCCCGTTCGGGGCAACTGGGAGATCGCGGGCTGGCGACTTGCGCCGTTCTCGCTGACCTCCTTCCTGCCCGGCCGGCCGCTGGCGGTGGATGCCCATCCGTGGGCGGCGGCCCAGATCGCCGGCTTCGTTGGCCTCCTCCAGGCCATCCCCACCTCGGGTTTCGGTCCACTCGAGCTACTCGGCGGCGGGTTCGCCGGCCGTTTTCCGGACAGGGAGGCAGGTCTCCTTGGCGCATTCGAGGGCTACCAGCTGTGGCCCTTTGGGGCTGCCCGGATCGACGCCCATCCGGCGCTCGTGGATCGGCCCGAACTGGTGGCGGCCGGCGCCGGCCACGCGGATGCCATCCGGGCGGCGGCGTTCGAGGGGCCCGGCGTGATCGTCCATTCCGACCTGCACGAGGAGAACATCCTGCAGGACGGCCGACGCCTGGGGTTCATCGACTTTGGTGAGTGCTTTGTCGGCGCCGCCGGCTGGGAGCTCGCCACGATCGCCTATTTCGGTGGCTGGCCCCTGGCCGAGCGGACCCTGGCGGAGCTGCCGTCAGAGGATGACGACGGCACCCGCCGGTTGGTCTCGATCGAGGCCCTGGCGATGTGCTTCGCCCTGTTCCGCTGGGAGCAGGACCTTCGCGCCGGCCTGAACGATCCGGCCTACAGCGAGGCGTTCCTCAGGGAGACCCTGGCCAGGCTCAGAACGAGCTCCGGGTAAGGGTGGCCACAACGACGCCGAAGGCGGCGAGGCCCAGGCCGGCAACGATCAGCGCCCGGATGATCCGGGGATCGTCGGGCAGGTTCCGCAAGCGGCGCGCGGCGCTCCATAGGAGCGCCACCAGGAGGGCTGTCAGCCCCAGGCCGATCCCTCCAAATCCAGTGAGCTCGCCGAGATTCAGAGCACCCTCCTGACTTCAAGGATGATACGACGGTACCGGTCGGGGTCCGTCAGAATCCGATGCACCGGTGCATCGGATAGGACTCCTGCCTACTGGCCGGGCCCGGCTGGAGATGGCAACCTCTGATCGTCATTCGGCCAGGACAGTGGAGTTTCCAGGGCATGTCCCATCTTCGCGCCACGCAACCAT
>JBBRIV010000347.1:0-2699 GCA_038220425.1 Candidatus Limnocylindrales bacterium | reverse complement strand
GAGGGCCCGGCGGGGCCTGCCGTCCGGCCTCGCGGCGAGCGCACGCCCCGTCAGCGACCGGATGGATACCCACGATCCGAGTACGGGAAGTCCTGGAGCTCGGCCGGGTGATCCCCACCGACGAGCTCGTATGCGCGGATCTCCCGGATGAGCCCCTCGTCGAAGTAGAACCACTCGGCTCCGCGGTACACCTCCGAAGGGACTCCTGGGCGTCGCCGATAGACGAGGCTCCATTCGATGACCGCCTCGTCCTCAGCCGCGATGCCATGGTCGACTGTCCACGTCGCCGATCGCCCGTCCTCAAAGAAACTCAGCCACTTCTCAGCGAGGGCGCGGGCGCCCCGGACAGGCGGATCTTCGACGAAGTAGTGGACGACATCAGGCGTGAACGTCGACATCATCTGCTCGCCGTCTGCCCGGTTGCACCCGTCGTAGTAGCGACGGACGATGGCCAGGTTGGCATGTTCGACCATTGCACTCACCTCCCGCTCGTCACTCGAGTCGATTGGCAAACCGCCCGCACGACCCACGCCGAGTGCAGCAACACGTAACTCGTATTGAACGATCCGCGCGAGATCGACGCCATACCTTATCGAACGCGACCGAGCGAGTCACGTCACAACCGAGGGGTCCTGGCGTGCGTTGATCTACGCCGACCCCAAGCCCGCGACATGATTCCGGTCCGATCAGAGGCGCTAGGCTTCCACTATGGCCGCACCGCTCACCAGGGAACAGCTCGAGGCGGCCCACTGCTGGGAGCCGGACGACGAGGTCCCGGGCCGACCGGCGATGACCGAGTTCCGCCGGCGCACCCGGCTCCACCAGGCGCGCTGGCGAGAGGCCCACGGGCACCCCATCGGTTCGCAGCCGTACGCACCACGTCCCGGCGCTCCGTCCCGTCCCGTCGGCAGCCGCATCCCTCTCGCCTACGGCCAGGAGACCGGCAGCAACATGCTGAGTCCCGCCGCATGGGAGGCCGCGAGGGCCCGAACGTCGTTTGTCGAGCCTCAGCAGAGCTTCGATCGCCAACGGCTATGGGCCGACCTTCTATCGTCGGAGGCCCTGGCGTTCAACCTTTTCGGTGACCTGGCGGCCGACCATACCCTCGCCGACTCCCTAGTCCATACGTGGTGGCCGGACGTCCCCGGTCGTGTCTCCGATGTCCGCTTCGCGCATTCGCCGGGCCGTCTCGATCCGGCCTGGCTCAACAGCCTGCGCGCCTTTGACGCAGCGTTCGTTCTCGATCGCGACGACGGCACCAAAGCGATCGTCACGATCGGCACGCGCTATCACGAGCGGGCAAAGACCGAGATCCCCAAGCCGAGAAACCGCCCGCGCAACCTGGAGGTGGCCGAGCGGTCGGGTGCCTTTGGACCAGGCGTGGCCGAGACGCTCACGCAGCGCTCGGACCTGGCCGTGATGTGGCTTGAGCACCTGTTGCTCTTGTCGATGCTCCAGCATCCGAGTGGGGCCTGGACCTGGGGCCGCTATGTCGTGGTCCTTCCAGCCGGCAACTCGGACGTAGCGGGCATCTGTGATCGATATCAAAGCCTGCTTGCAGACCATTCGACGATTGACGCGATGACCCTCGAGGAGCTCCTCGACGCCAAGGTCCTCCCGGCGCAGACGACCGCCGCCCTGATCGACCGGTACCTGCCCAGTGAGGGCGGGCACGTCGTCGCCAGGTGAGTACGAGTAGGGCTCTCCTGATCAGCGGCGTCTACGGTGCCGGCAAATCGTCCGTGCTCGCCGAGATCGCCAACATCCTTGAAAGTCAGGGGGCGGCCTTCGCCGCGATCGACCTCGACTGGCTTGGTTGGTTCTACGTCCCCGATGGCATTGAGACTGAAGAGACGATGGGCTTGCGCAATCTGCGGACCGTGATTGCCAACTACGCCGAGGCCGGCGTCGTTACGTATGTCCTCGCCAAGGCCATCGGCGACGAGGACCAGCTCACCGGCCTTCGTTCCGCCCTGGCCATGCCCCTGACGGTTGTCCGGTTGGTCGTGCCAAGGGCGGAGATCGTCCGTCGCCTCGAATCAGATCCCACATCGGGGCGACGCGATGACCTTCGCGTCGCGGAGGCTTGGCTGGCATCGGATCGGGGGGTCGGCCTGGAGGACTTCGCGACCGAGAACGTCGGGGACATCAGATCAGTGGCGGTGGAGATCCTGAGCCGGGTCAGGTTGACGACCGGATGAGTCCCCGCGAGCGGCCCACGCGCGGTCGGCAACGCCCGCTCAACCTCCCGTCGAATTGCTTTTGAGGTTCGGGCCGCCCATGATCTCGAGGCGGCAGGGAGGCATGGGGCTGGGGCCCCAACCAGCGCAGCAGGTTCAGATACGGTCGCCACATTGCTCGCTGGGCCAATGGCGAGACCGACCCTCTCCGGCGGCGCACTGCGCCTGGAGGGTTGGGGATGACCTCTCGTTCACGCCTGGTCTCATTTGTTGCCCTGTTCGTCCTGTTGCTGGTCGTGCCGGGCACGGGCCTGGCCGGAAATCCCGCCAGCGACCCATACACCAAGGCCGCATCGGGAACCAAGGTCAAGCCGCGGGTGGTCCTGCCCCCGTTCGCGATCGTGCCGGGTGCGACGGTCCTCAATGTGGGATTCGGCGACAGCACCGCCTTCGACCAGGGCCCAGGGGCGACCCTGATCTGGCAAGGTGGGTTGCAGTTCTCGACGTACGCCAGCACCG
>JBBRIV010000346.1:0-2701 GCA_038220425.1 Candidatus Limnocylindrales bacterium | reverse complement strand
GTAGCTGACATGGGCGATGATGGCGACGTCCGACACGAATGCCGCCACGTCCTCAGCGGCCGGCGGCCAGCGTTCCTGCACCGTGCGCACGTTGACGATCCGGTACTCACTCGCGATCTCGCGCAGCGCTGCCAGCATCGCCGCCGAGCCATCGAGGGCGACGACCGAGCCACCCGATAGCGCCAGCGCCCGCCCGATCGGCAATGCGTAGCGGCCGGCACCCGCCCCGATATCCAGCCAGCGCTCGCCGTCACGCACCAGCGACAGCAGGACATCCAAGGCCGGTTCGTCGGTCCGGGTCGGGTCGGCCCGGAAGAGCGATCGGACGGGTGCATAGAAGTCGCCCCCGTCGGGCACTTCCCGGATCCGCTCGACCTGGGCCCGGTTCGCCTGGACTCGTTCGGACCAGGCGGCCTCGGTCATCCGGGCAAGATCGGCAGGGGTATCCACGTCGGGATTGTCGCCGGGCAGGTCAACCGCCATGACGAGCTCAGGATTGGCCTCGATCCAGGGCCCGAACCCGCGGTCGCCCGTCAACTGGGCAGCCAGGGGCCAGGAGGCTCGCAGGAGGAGCGCCGGATTGGGCCCTCCCCCACCTCGGTACCGAGGTACGACGACGGACCGGCCGGCCGGGACCTCCGCCCGCAGGAGCGCCCGGATCGTGGCTGGACTCGTCCGGGGCTGGTCGCCGAGGGCGATCAGGGCGGCATCCACGTCCTTCGTCTCGACGGCCGCCAGGCCGACCCGGACGGAGCTCGACAGGCCGCGTTCGGGCTGCGGATTGACGATCACCTGGGCACCGCGGCCGGCGGCGAGTGCCGCAAGGTCAGCCGAATCGGGTCCGACAACCACGATCGTCCGGGCCAGGTCGCAGTCGTCGATCGCGCCCAGGACGTGGTTAAGCAGCGGCCGGCCATCCAGCTGGGCCATGAGCTTGCCGCCGCCAAAGCGCGAGCCGGCACCGGCGGCCAGCACGATCGCGGCAGTCCGGGCCGGGTCCGTCACTCCGGGCATCCTGACGTTGGGCGGGCTGGGCGGGCGCGCGAGCCGGGGCGTGCCGGGGCGGGTCGCGCCGAGCGAGGGTCTGCCGGCGCGTGTACGTGGTACATCAAATCGACCTTTTGCCCGCCCAAACGACGATCGCCGGGGCTGCGCGAGCGCCGGAAGGCGGCAACCGCCGTCCCAGGTAGCCGCCTGCGGCTAACAATGGGCTGCGAGCCGTCGTTCTCCGAGTGGCTGGTCCACTGGGGGCCCAAAAACCGTCGATTTGCGGTATGGGGTACACGCAGGCGCACGGCACCGCACTCGGCGACGGCCATGCCTCCCGCCGGAGCGGCGCACGGCGGGGCAATCCGCCGACGGCGCCGGCCCACTTCCCGGCACTGGGCACGGGTCGCCGGCCCACGGCCCGGGACGCTCGGCGCACTGGGCACGGGTCGCCGGTCCCCAGCCCACGGCACGGCACGCCACGGCACGGCACTGGGCACGGGTCGCCGGTCGCCGGACGCGATCACGCCTGGGCGCGTTCGCGCATCGGCCGGCCAGTCCCGCCGCGCCGCTCGGCGACGATCTCGGCCATGATCGCGAGGGCCGTCTCGGCCGGTGCGCGACCGCCCAGGTCCAGGCCGACCGGGCCGCGCAGCCGATCGAGCTCGGCGTCGGTCAGGCCGGCTTCGCGCAGGCGTTCCCGCCGATCACCCTGGGTCTTGCGTGAACCCACCGCTCCCACGTAGCGACAGTTGCGCCGGAGCGCCTCGACAATCGCCGGCTCGTCGAACTTCACGTCGTGGGTCAGGACGGCCACGGCATCGCGCGGCCCCAGACCGATGTCATCGGCCACCTCGTCCGGCCAGCCCACGATCAGCTGATCGACGTCGGGGAAGCGCGACGGCGTGGCAAACGTGGCCCGCCCGTCGACCACGATCGTTTCGTAGCCCAGCTCCCGGGCAAATCGAACCAGGAAGCGGGCCACTTCAACGGCACCCACCACCACCAGCCGAGGCTTGATCGGGTAGGCCTCCAGGAAGACCTGGCGGCCCTCGATCAGGACCGTTCCCGACTCACCACGGTCGAGCGCCGTGAGGGCCGCCGTCCGAAGCTGAGCGTCGGCAGCCGGGGAGCCCAGGGACCCGCGGAGCAGCCCGTCCGCGCCGACCAGCACGACCTCCGGGGACGCTTCGCCGACGCCCGGGGTGACCGGCCCGAACTCGGCCGAGGGTGCGTCGGCCGGCAGTGGGATCGCGACGCACACCCCGCCAGTGCGGGCGGCGCCGATCACCTCGCTCCGGACCCGCGGCTCGACCAGTACGTCGATCGTGCCGCCACAGGCCAGGCCCACGTCCCAGGCCTGCTCGTCGCTGATCCCATAGCGAATGACCAGCGCCCGGTTCGAGGCCCGCGCGCCTTCGACCTGCTCGAACGCGGCACCTTCGACACAACCGCCGCTGACCGAGCCGGCCAGCCGGCCGTCGTCGGCTACCAGCAGCACCGCGCCGGGCGGTCGAGGCGCCGAGCCGAAGACGCGCACCACGACCGCTCGGGCAGCGCTCACGCCATCGGCGCGCCACGCGTCAAGCTCGGGCAGCAACTCGTTCACGACGCGTTGGCCTTCCGCAGCAGCGCGGCCAGGCGCTCCAGGCTCGCAAGGTCGTTGGCCGGAAGGAAGCTGTCGATGTACGGGTAGGCCGCAGCCATGCCGGCA
>JBBRIV010000345.1:0-2710 GCA_038220425.1 Candidatus Limnocylindrales bacterium | reverse complement strand
GACCGTCATGCTGGTGGGTGCACCTGGCTGGGGTGCCCTGGCCGATGCATTTCCGCGCAGCCGGCTGACCCTGCCGGCCGCGGCCCTGGTGGCCGCCGGCGGTGCCGCCGTCCTGGCCAACGCCCACGACCTGGGCGCTGTGGTCGCGGGCAACGTGGTCCTCTCGGCCGGCCTGGCCGGCATCGCCTCGGTCCTCGACGCACGGGCCGTTGAGACGCTCGGTGCCGAGCGCATCCGCTATGGACAGATCCGGGCGCTGGGATCGGTTGCGTTCATCGTCGTGGCCTGGCTGATGGGCGTCGTCATCGACCGGAGCGGGATTTCGACGTTGTTCGTGGTGTACATCGTCGCGCTGAGCGTGACCGCCGCCATCTCGACCAGCCTCGTCCGCAACCCGGCCATTCGCTACGTGAGCATCGCCCGCGGCGCCCTGGCCTTCGCCGGCGCGCCGGGCATGCGCCTGTTCCTGTTCGGGGCTTTCCTCGTGGCCATGTCGCTGACGGCCGCCAATGCGTTCTACTCGCTGCGCCTCGCCGGACTCGGTGCTCCGGCCCAGGTGGTCGGACTGGCCTGGGCCATCGGCTCGATCGTGGAAGTCCCCCTGATGTGGTCGTATCCACGGATCGCCCGGCGCTTCGGGACGAGCCGGCCGGTCGTGCTGGGCGCTGCCCTGTTTGCCCTGCGGGCGTCGGTCGCGGCGGCCGCCAATGACCCCGTCGTCCTGCTTGGCGCCGCCCTGGTCGAGGGCATGGCCTTCAGCCTGTTCTACGTCGGCGGCGTTAGCTTCATCGCCGAACGCGCCCCATCCGGGATGGCTGCCACGGCGCAAGGCGTGTTCAGCGCCGTGGGGGGCCTGGCGGCCATCGCCGGCTCAATCCTGGGTGGAGTCGTCGCCGGTGCGATCACGATCCCCGGGCTCTTTGGCGTGTGCGCCGCGACCAGCGCCGTGGCCGCAGTGGTGATCGCCCGCTCGGTTCACGGTGGCGCGATACCGGTCCCGGTGGCTGCCCGGGAGCCGGCCGGCTAGGAGCCGTGGAGTCGACCTCGGCCGGACGCGGCCGGGACAGGAACAGGGGCATCGACTTCGCATAGGCGCCGGCGTCGAGGATTGGCAGGAGCTCCCCATCTCAGGCGGGCCGATCGGCAGCTCGCGGGGGTGAATGTGCGGGCCCGTGCGCAGACGTCCATCGCCTGCGCGAAGGCATGCGGGTGCTGGCCCACGCGATCAGGGATGCCCAGGTCTCCAAGTTCACCGGGGCAGCTAATGGCGAACGTGCCGCGGAGCGGCGCTGGGACACCCGGGTCGGGACGTTCGGCCTGGCCATCCCCAAGGTCCGCGACGGCTCGTCCTTCTGAGAGCCTGCTCGCACCAGGCCGAGCGGGTCCTCTCGGTCGTGATCGAGCGCTGGGTATGTCTTCGCGATCTTGTTCGGGTGTCGATGGACGACCACGTGTTCATCCTGACCCAGGTCAAGAGGCCTGCGACCCGTCAGACCAATTCCCGACCCTCCTGCCAAGCGCTTGACACGGGCGGGCTTCGCCGCGTCCCGCTAGCGATGCTGCAAGTCGATGCCATCTGTAAATAGCAATGCACTTGACACGCAAGCTAGATTGGTAAAGACAACAGTGCCAATCTGGCCAGGCTTAGGCACTCGTCCACCGTCAGGAGGAGTTCAGTTGAACCATCGACTGCTCGCGAGAGGTCTCGCCGGCGTGGTCGTTTCCGTCATCGTTGCGGGGTGCGCCGGATCCTCGCCGTCAGCCTCTGCCCTGGCAACGGGTACGACACCCCTCCCCAGCACCGCCCCCAGTGCGGCCGTCAGCGTTGCCCCCAGCAGCGTCGCCCTCAGCAAGGACCAGATCATCGCCGCACTCAAATCGGAGGGTGGCAAGGTCTCGCTCTCCAGCTGGGACTTTGGCGGCCTCAGCGCCGACATCCTGCCGGCCCAGTTCAAGGCATACACCCAGGCCACGTACGGCGTTCCGATCGACGTGTCGTGGGACAGCACCGGGACGGCCCTCCAGCAGGCCGAGCAGGCCAACAAGCTGCCCAGCCAGGTTGGGCTCGACGTGATCGACAACGAAGAGGACCATAACCCCAAATATGCCCAGCTCGGGTGGGTCGAGAAGATGAATCTGCCCGAGTACGCCAATGTCATGACGAACTGGGACAAGATCGACCCGGCCTACATCAACGCCGATGCCACCGGAGTTGTGTACCAGGGGTTTGAATGGCTGGCGCCTGTCGCCCGCAAGGACAAGGTCGACGTTTCTGCGATCAAGGACTGGACGGATCTGGCAAACCCGGCGCTCAAGGGCAAGATCCTCATGTACACCCTGGACAACGATCGCGGCCAGCTGACCTTCTACGCCATCCTCAAGTCCCTGATCAAGCAGGGAATCGTGACCGGGGACCTGTGGACCGAAGACGCGGTTAAGCAGGGCCTCGTCTGGTTCAAGAAGAACATCGAACAGAACGTGCTCAAGTACGTCGACACCGACGAGATGCGCACAAAGATGCAGTCAGGTGAGGCGGGGATTTCAATCACCTGGGGCTCGTACGTCCGAGAGCTCATGGCCTCAGATTGGAACAAGCGCGACAACGTGCTGGTTCCGATCTATCCCTCCTCTGGTGTCTCCGCCGATCGCGAAACCGTCCGGATCGCGAAGGGTACCCCGCACCCCGTGACGGCCCGCGTACTCGCTAACT
>JBBRIV010000344.1:0-2744 GCA_038220425.1 Candidatus Limnocylindrales bacterium | reverse complement strand
ATCCAGAACGTCGGGTTACCCGCGACGATGATCTGGATCGAAAAGGGCCAGCAGACAAGGGCGGTGATTGCAGCCCAGCCCACCAATGAGGGCCGCAGCGCAAGAACCCGCCAGGCGATTGCGCCTAACGGCAGGACCCACCACAGCACGGCAGGCAGCACAGTGAATGGGACGAAGAGCACAAGCCCAACGGGCGGGTACATGACGTGCCCAAGCTGGGTGATGTAAGGGCCCGCGAGCTGCTCGGGGTAGTAGAAGAACCCGCCGTTCAACCAGCGGGCCGCGGCATCGCGATAAAGCGCGAAGTCGAACCCGGGTGAGCCGGCGTAGTGCGGGCTCAGCAATAGGGTCAATGCCGTGAATACGCCAACGATCAGAGAGACGCCGATGGCAACCGCGGCCGCGATCCGGGTCGCCCGATCCCTCTGACGCAAGGGAGCCAGCGGGGCAGGTCCGGTCGGACTCATGCCTGGGCTCTCTTTCGGCCGACCCAGGCAAGGACTGGGAACGCGACCATTGGGATCTCGAGGATGGAGTAACCGATCCCTCCACCCCTGGAGTTGAGGATCGAGTGGACCCAGTCCAGCCAGAGCGAGCCAAACGGCAGACCGATGGCGACGAAGACGGCGAGGGCCAACCACCAACGCCGGCTCCTCGCGCCGAACAGGGCAAACGGGAACAGACTCGGCTTGATCAGTACGAGGACGCTCGGCCAGGCGTACAGGACCCCAATGCCCAGAGCCCCGACCACCCAAATGACAGGGTTCCCGGTGAGGATCTTGAGCGGTGTCGTTGGCCATGTGGCACAGGCGGCAAGCATCGGCCAGATCGCCGGGGCGGGCCGCAGCCTGCGGAGGCTCCAGGAGAGCGCGGCCGCGGGCAAGAGCCACCACAGGACCGCCGGCAGGAAGGTGAAGGACACGAACAGGAGCAGGGCCACCGGCGGATAGAGGATGTCGCCGGCGCTGATCTGGTACGGACCGGCCAGCTGGTAGGGCTGGAAATAGGTCCCGTCGCTGAGCCAGCGACTGGCGGTGTCGATATACAGGTGATAGTCCACGCCAACCTGGAGGCGCAGCGTTGGCGCGTTGACCAGGACGTCGAATAGGTCGACAAGGACGAAGATCAGGGTCAGGGCCACGCCCAGGACGACGACGGCCCTGTGAGTAGCGACCCGACGATCCAGCACCGTCGCACCATCGTGCCCCGAGGCTCCCGCCGTCAAGGTGCCGGATGGCGCTGAGAGTGGGCTAGGTGCGATGCGGTTCGACCGTGCCGGTTTCGTGATCGCGCAGGGCGGCCAGCAGGGTCATGAACATGTATTCGAGGAGACGGGGCGTGGCCAGCACCGAATAAGCGATCGCGGCGGCCCAGCCGGCCCGGGTGGGAGCCAGGCGCAGGGTGGCCACCACTCCGACGGCCGCCAGGACCAGCCACAGCAGGGGCGAGATGGCATACGGCGACAGGTTGTTGACCTGGCCAACCAGGCCCAGGTTGGTGTTGCCCAGGAACGCGATGGAGCCGGTCGGTTCAAGGACCAGCTGGGCCACGATCAGGGCAACGGTCCAGGCCGCAAACCGGGCCAGGCTTCGCCAGTCCCGGCGGCCGATCCAGTACAGGGCTATGAGGGCCGGCAGGATCTTGAGCTGGGCGGCCACGGCCACGGCGGCCGGGCTGCCCAGTGCCAGCAGGAGCGTGACCAGGACCTGGGCCTGGCCAATCGTGATCGACCAGGCGATCGGACCGCCCAGGAGCCCGACGGCGATCCAGGTCCGACGCCGGCGCAGCCCCAGCAGCCACAGGGTTAACCCGAACGCCGCGACCGTCAGGGCTTCCCAGATCACGGCGGCGAACTGAAACGGGAGCAGGGCGAGCGGCCGGAACACGATCGCCAGTAGCGGCGGATAGAAGTAGTAGTGCGGCCCGTTGACATCGCTCTGGGCGGCGTACAGGGGCAGGCCGGCATTGAGCCTGGCGGCTGCCTCGTAGTAGGCGTGGATATCCACCAGCGGGTCCGACACGAGGTGGAAGATGAAAACGAAGCCGCCGACCAGTCCCAGCACGATGGCGGCGCCCACAACGGTCAGGTCCAGCAGCCGGCGTCCGCCCGGGCTCAGGCGGAAGGCGGCAGTCACGCGGCCAGGGGATCGGGTGCGGCCAGGGAACCGGATGCCGCCAGGGGTCGGGTCGTCCGGGCACCGATCGCGCAGATCATCGCGGCTGCCATCGACAGGTACGGGATGGGGATGGACAGGCCCACGGCAATCGGCAAAACCCACGGGCGATTGGTTCGAGCGCCCCAGGTGATCAGGATCGCGGCGGCAGCCAACCGGACGGGCACGGCGACCGGCAACACGCCGTCATAGGTGGGCGGCGTCGTGCTGGTCAGGAACTGCAGCCAGGCGAACCAGTCGTCGGGCTTCCACAGGAACGATGCCAGGGCGATCGCGGCCGTGACCCCGATGGCGATGGCCAGCTTGCGCCACTCGGCCCGGACGGCAAACCACAGGATGCCGATGCCCGGCGTGAGCTTGGACAGCAGGGCAAACGACCACAGCCCCGGCCAGCGCAGTCCCCACACCGCGACACAACCGAGCAGGATCTGGACATTGCCCAGGGCAATGTCGCCCATCACGTAGCTCAGTGGCCGGGCCACGTCCAGGAACAGGAAGGGCAGCGCGGCCGCCATGGCCACCAGGGCCCAACCCCGGATCGTCACGACCAGTGCGCTGACGATCGCCAGC
>JBBRIV010000343.1:0-2760 GCA_038220425.1 Candidatus Limnocylindrales bacterium | reverse complement strand
TCCGTGCTCGAACCACAGGATCTGGTGGTCTGACTAGACCGGCCCTACCAGATGTTGTGGTGTTGGCTGGCGAGGAAGGATTCGAACCTTCGATCTCCTGATCCAGAGTCAGGCGCCTTACCGCTTGGCCACTCGCCAGTGAACCGGTCGGGATGATACCCCAGACAGGCCCGGCGGCGACTCGCGGCCGATCCTTCTGCTAGCCTTCGGCCCGTGATCACGCCTCCCACGGGCCCCGCAACGCCGGTAGTTCCAGCGTGGCGCTCGCGCTACCTGCCCGCCCTGCTCGACATCGTCATCCCGGGCCTGGGCCACCTCGTGGCCGGCCGGCGCAAGTTGGCCGCGATCTTCGGCATCCCGTTCCTTGCGGTGCTGCTGCTGGGACTGGTGATCTACGCGACGACCTCGACCGGTCGTCTGGCGGCCGAAGCCGTCAACGTGTTCTGGCTTTTGCTGGGAATCCAGGGCATCGTCCTGGCCTGGCGCCTGGTGGCCGCGGGGATGAGCCTGCTGGCCACGGGTCTGCCTCGCCTGCGGGTGCTCGACGTACTGCCGGTCGCGGTCCTCGTCGTCCTCCTCGCGGGACCCCAGGTTGCCCTCGCCGGCCTCACCAACGAAGCGCGGATCCAGAGCGACAACGTGTTCATCGCCGATACGACACCGCCCGGTGGCTGGCATCCCCAGGGCTCGATCGAACCCGATCCGAGCGACTTCGCCACGGCCGATCCGTCGCTGTCACCCGAGCCGTCTGCCGAGCCCTCGGCGGGGCCCCAGCGGATCACGATCCTGCTTCTGGGCATCGACTCCGGGGTCGGCCGCAACACGGCCCTGACCGACACGATGATCGTGGCCTCGCTCGACCCGGTCGCTGAGACGGTCTCGATGGTTTCGGTCGCCCGCGACACAGTCGACGTGCCGCTGCCCGACGGGCGCAAGTTCAGCGGCAAGATCAACTCGCTTGACGCGTTCGCCCGACAGCACCCCAGCCAGTTCCCCGGATCGAACGGGACCGGCCATGACGTGCTGATGGCCGCCCTGGGGACCCTCCTGCACATTCGGATCGACTACTACGCCGCGGTGAACCTGCAGGGCTTCGCCGACGTCGTGGACCGCCTGGGCGGAGTCGACGTCAACGTGGCCCACGGCTTCTGCGATCCCACCTACGACCAGTACGGCTACACCAACGGATTCTCGATCACGGCCGGCCACCACCACCTGAAAGGCCTGCAGGCCCTGGCCTACGCGCGTGTTCGGAAGGCATCCGGCGAGTCCGACTTCACCCGCGCCGCCCGCCAGCAGGAGCTCCTCAACGGCCTGCGAGATGCGATCGTCAGGGGCGGCTTCCTGAACGATCCGATCGGCCTGCTCCGCTCGATTGGCCAGACGCTGAGCACGAACGTGCCGCGCGCGCTGCTGCCCGACCTGACCGACGATATGGCCAAGATCAGCCGCGGCCAGACGTATCGGGCGGTCCTCGACCACCCCCTGGTCAAGCCGGGCTCCGACTATCGCGGCTCGATCCAGCTGCCCGACCTCAAGGCAATCGCCGCGCTGGCGGCCCAGATCTTCCCGCCGCCCGGCACCCTGCCGGCGAAGCAGTTCGCCGCGCCGCCCGGTGCGAGCGGCGGTGGCGGCAGCTCAGGCGTTGGCTCGTGCGCGCCGGCACCCACCCCGACGCCCAAACCGACACCCAAGCCGAGCAGTGGCGGGGGATCGCCCAGCCCCAGCCCGGACCCCTCGGCCAGCCCCGCGATCGAGCCGACGCCCTCCGGCTCCTGAGCGACCCGCCAGCGGCGGCGGCGGCACGCGGCGGCACGCCAGAGTTGTGTCGCAGCCAATTGCCAGGTGATCGCGGGTTGAGCCGCACCTCCGATCCTCGTGGGATGGATGACACGCGGCTTGGCCGACTTGTTCGTGTCGTGCGCCAGCGACGCACCTGGCGTCAGTCGGACCTGGCTGCCAAGGCCGGTGTGGGCAAGACGTTGATCGCCGAGATTGAGGCCGGCCGTCTCGAGGGGATCGGAATCGCCAGGATTCGCAAGGTCGTTGGCGCATTCGGGTTGTCCCTCGAACTTACGGTTCGCGGACTCGGCGCAGACGGGGATCGTCTCCTCGACGAGCGCCATGCGGCGTTGCTCGGCGCTTGTGCGGCCTGGTTGCAGAGCGTTGGCTGGCTGACGGTCGCCGAAGTCTCCTACTCGGAGTGGGGCGAGCGCGGCTCGATCGACCTGATGGCGTGGCACGCTCCAACCAGGACCCTTCTGGTCATCGAGATCAAGACCGAGCTCGTGTCGGTTGAAGCGACCCTTCGCAAGCACGACGAGAAGGTCCGCCTGGCTCCCGCGATCGCCCGCCGGCTGGGCTGGCATCCATCCTCGGTGAGCCGGCTGCTGGTGTTGCCCGACCACCGCACGGAGCACCGGCGTGTGGCCTGCCACGAGCCGGTCATGAATGGCGCCTACCCGATGAGGACTCGCGACGTCCGGGGCTGGTGTCGATCGCCTGCGGGCTCCATGTCCGGGCTCATGTTCCTGCCAAATGCCGCTGTAGGCGGCCGTGCGGCGGCTCGCGGCCGCCAACAGCGGGTCCAGGTCACCCGCCGACCCACCCGCTGAGCGCGGATCGGACCGAAGGGCGGCCGGACGATGTCGATTCCGGGTCAGATACCGCCCTACGGCCGCCCACAGCGGCATTTGTCCGAAATCCGGCCCGTCGGAGCCCCAGGCACGCGGCCACGCCGCCGCCGCCGGGCCACGTCCG
>JBBRIV010000342.1:0-2813 GCA_038220425.1 Candidatus Limnocylindrales bacterium | reverse complement strand
CACCAGCGGGCGATCGAGCTGCTGGAGCTGGTAGGGATTCCCAACGCCAAGGAACGCCTGCGCGGCTATCCCCACCAGCTGAGTGGCGGGATGCGCCAGCGGGTGATGATCGCGATCTCGCTGGCCCTCCACCCCAAGCTGATCATCGCCGACGAGCCGACGACAGCCCTCGACGTGACCATCCAGGCCCAGATCCTCGAGCTGATCCAGCGGGTGTCGAGGGAGACCGGCGCAGCGGTGATGCTGATCACCCATGACCTGGGTGTGGTGGCCGGGATGACCCAGCGAATCCAGGTCATGTACGCCGGCCGGATCGTCGAGACGGCAACCACTCTTGACCTGTTCGCCCATCCCCGCCATCCCTACACGGTGGGCCTGCTCCGGTCGATTCCGCGCCTGGACCTGGGCGATAACCGGGCGTTGATCCCGATTGACGGCCTGCCCCCGGACATGACCCGCGAGCGAGCCGGTTGTCCCTTCGCCCCGCGCTGCGCCTGGGCCATCGACCAGTGCCTGGTCGAGGATCCCCAGCTCACGCCGGTAACGGCCGGCCAGCGGACCGTGTCCTCCGGTCCGGGCGCCACCCACATGGTGGCCTGCTGGAACCCGGCGACGGATGCCGAGGCGGTCGAGGGCGTGCCATCCTCGGGCAACGTCTCGGCGGTCAGCGCCGCCAATGCCGGCCGTGCCGCCGCTGCCGCGGCCGCCCTGCTGGCCGACCCAACATGAGCCTGGCAATGCCAGCCGAGACCGCCATCGCAGCCGACCGGGTCCTGCTGTCGGTGGCCGACCTGCGGATGTACTTCCCGGTCGTCGACGGCCTGATCTTCGAGCGCCACGTGGGCGACGTCCACGCCGTCGACGACGTCTCGTTCGACCTGCCCCGGGGCCAGACCCTGGGCCTCGTGGGCGAATCGGGCTGCGGCGAGTCCACCACCGGCCGCACGATCCTGCGCCTGTACAAGCCGACGGCCGGCAAGATCGTGTTCGACGGGGTCGACATCACCCGCCTGGGCGGTGAGGCGCTGCGCCAGACGCGGCGCCGGATGCAGATGATCTTCCAGGACCCGTATGCCAGCCTCAATCCCCGGATGACGGTCGGAGGGATCGTCGGCGAGCCGCTGACCGTCCACGGAATCGGCACGCCGGCCGAGCGTCATGAGCGGGTGGCCGAGCTGCTCGACGTAGTCGGCCTCAACCCGAACTTCCTGAACCGCTATCCCCACGAGTTCAGCGGCGGCCAGCGCCAGCGGATCGGCGTGGCCCGGGCCATCGCGGTCAATCCCGAGCTGATCATCGCCGACGAGCCGATCAGCGCCCTGGACGTGTCGATCCAGGCCCAGATCATCAACCTCCTCGAGCGCCTCCAGGACGAGTTCAAGCTGACCTACCTGTTCATCGCCCACGACCTGTCGGTTGTCCGCCATGTCAGTGACCGGATCGCCGTGATGTACCTCGGCCGGATCGTCGAATCGGCCGGCTCGGATGACCTGTACGCGCACCCCGTCCACCCGTATTCGGTCGCGCTCCTGTCGGCGGTGCCCATCCCGGATCCCGTGATCGAGTCGCGCCGGCGCCGGATCATCCTGCGCGGCGACGTACCCAGCCCGGTCAATCCGCCATCAGGCTGCCGCTTCCATCCGCGCTGCTGGCTCCGTGAGCGGCTGGGCAATCCCGAACGCTGCTCCACCGAGGACCCGATGCTCCGGACGATGGCCACCGGTCACCAGGTCGCCTGCCACTACGCCGAGGAGGTTGACGGCTCGATCGAGCAGCGCCAGGCAATCGGCGTGCCGATCCCGGTCGCCGTCGGCGGTCCGGCTCTCGACGTCGGCCCGGCCAGCCCGCCCGAAACGCCCCAGGCCTGAGCCGATCGGATGGCTGCGTGACCGACGATCCGGGCAGCCTGTCGGTCGGCGGCCTGTCGGTCGGCGGCCTGACGGTCCGGCCGGGGCAGCGGGTGGCCGGCCTGATCGAGCTCGATCTTGGTCCGGCCCGGGTGAGCATCCCGATGGTCCTGCTGAACGGCGCCCGGCCCGGCCGGCGGGTCGGGATCACTGCCGGGATCCATGGCGCCGAGTACGTCTCGATCGCCGCGCTCCGGCAGGTTGCCATGGAGCTGGACCCGGCGGAGCTGAGCGGCTCGATCGTGGCCGTGCTCACTGCGAACCCGGCGGCCTTCGCTGCCCGGTCGATCTACCTCAACCCGCTCGACGGCAAGAACCTCAACCGGGTGTTTCCCGGCGACCCGTCAGGGTCCGCCAGTGAGCGTCTCGCCGCCTGGATCGACCAGCAGGTGATCGCCGGTTCGGATCTGTTCATCGATATGCACTGCGGCGACATGAACGAAGCGCTTGTCTCGTTCACCGGTATGGAGCTCACCGGCGATCCCGAGGTCGACGATCTCAGCCGGCGGGTTGCCGATGCCTATGGGCTCGACTATCTGCTCGTGGGGCCGCTGCCCGGCTCGACCACCACGGCTGCGGCAACGCGCCGGATCGCGGCGGTCCTGGGCGAGGTTGGCGGCGTCGGCCAGTGGCCCGTGGCAGACGTTGCCCGCCACGCGGCCGGCCTGCGTCGGGCGCTGGTCGCGGCCGGGGTGCTGGATCCGGACCAGGCGACCGGACCGGCCGGCGTCTCGTCGACCTTGCTCAGCCAGGAGGCCTGGCTCCGGTCCGAGGTGACCGGCTACTGGCATCCCCTGGTTGCGGTGGGCGAGGTGGTCAGCGCCGGACAGCACCTGGGCGACGTGCGCGATGCGTTCGGCGTCGTGCTCCAGGCCGTCCCTGCTCCGATCGATGGAGTGGTCCTCT
>JBBRIV010000341.1:0-2816 GCA_038220425.1 Candidatus Limnocylindrales bacterium | reverse complement strand
CGGCTCCAACCCGGACCTGCTCGAGGATGCGGGCCACGCGCACGGGTTCCGAGCGGACCGCATCGGCGCGGTCGTCGGCGTGTCCACGACGGCCATCGCCGCCGCCATCGGCTATCTCGTCTCCCCGATCCTCGGGACCGCACTCCTGGCGCTCATCCCGGTCATTTTCGCCGTCGCCTCCGAAGGCTTCGAGCATGGCGACCACCCATCCCTCGGGGAGGCGTCATAAGGTGCTCGCAGGCGGTGTGTCCCACTACACAGTCGGCTCGCGCACGGATCAGGAACTGTCGATCGATACTGGGCCACGGTTGATCCCGATACTGGACAGGAGGTTCCTGACCAGCCTGGATGCTTGAGGTGATACCCGTGGCGAAGTACCTGGTTTTTATCTATGGCACCGAGCGGACATGGGCCCAGGCTCCCGCGGCATGGCATGAGGCCAACGCGGTCCGGCACCGGGCATTCATTGCCTCTGCGGGCTCGGCGATCCTCGGCGTGAACGAGCTTGAACCGCCGGCCCGCGCAGTCAGCGTACGAGCCGGTCAATCCGGGACCGCCTCCATCACCCACGGCCCATTCCTCAAGACAGAGGAAATTGTGGGTGGCTACTACCTGCTCGAAGCAGCGGACCTCGACGAAGCCACCAGGCTCGCAACGCAGATCCCAGAAGCGACGGCGTCCCACGGCGGCGTCGAGATCCGGCCGATCGTGCCAGTCGCTTGACTCCGACGGTCACGAGTTCCGCGTTTTTCGGCCAGTTGCCGCAGGGACCCAGACACTGAAGCAAGCCGAGCTCGACACCAACGCTAAAGGCGGCCAAGAACCAGTTGGGCGAGGGTCACCGCATTGTCCTTCTCGCTTGTCTGAGCCATGGCAGCGGCAATGGTGGCAATCTGGATCGTAAATCCGCTGGTGCCCTTGCGGACATACAGGATCTTCAGTCCGTTGGCGTAGATCGCCTCGTCGCCGACGCCGCCGACCGACTCGGTCGGAACGGTCCCGCCGCCGCCATTCCCGGTGACGACCTGCTTGAGCACATCCGGCGCATCAAGGTCCAAGTTGAGGGTGTCCGACCCGTCATTCGCGGCGGCCGTCCATTCGCAGTGGCCGGCGCCTGAGCTGTCGCCTTCGCCTGTCACGGGCTCACCCAAGGCCTTCTCGACTTCGGCCCGCGTCAGCAACGTGCAGGCATCCTTGCTGGGGCCTTGCCCGCCTGGTCCGCTTGGCGCCGCGCTCCGGGCTGCTCCACCGACCGAGCCGCCGGCTGGAGGCACGCTGCTTGCCGCGCAGCCGGCCACCAACAGGACCGTCGCGGCCAGGGCGCCGCTCCAACCGACCAGAGTCTGACGAGTCACATCTGCCTCCCGTTCATCTTGTCGCCCGCCATCGGGCAAGGTGTTGCTGCCAGCACTGTCGCCTCGTCCGCTGATCAAACGCTGACGAAGCCCAATCGGCACGACGAGGCAGCCTGCAGGAGCGCGGCACATTCAAATCGGGCACGACCGCGTATGCCGATGACGCGGCTAACCGGCTGACCCTCTCGGAGTCAGGCCCGCGCTGGTAGAGCAGTCCCTGAACCTGGCAAGCGGAGCGCCATCGCGCCCCGGGCAGGCGAGGTCGATGTCGATCCTCCAATCGTTGAGTCGGGGCGCCAGGGCCGAACGCACCCCACGATCCGCTCTGGGCCACCGGAGCGCCTGCTCACCTTGGCCCTCGACGGCCTGCGCACGACGCCCGGGGCGGGCCGGACGACGTCACGCTGAACGCCGACTCAGGCTCCCACGCAGGCATAGAGATAGCGGTGAACGCCGCCGGGCAACTCGATGTCGAAGCGATACGAGGCGTTCGGCAGGGCGGTCCCGCGGGCCAGGGCAAAGACCACGAGCGCGCCCGGCCCGGCGTTGGGCAGCCGATAGCTCGCGTCGACCGGCCGGCCACTCAGCGAAACAACGAGCGAGGGGACCCGCGCCAGCAACAGCCCGTCCCGGTCGAGATCGGCCGCGGTCACCTTGGCCAGCGGGCTCATGCCCGGGAATGTGATGCCCAGGTAGACCACCCGGTTGGCCGGAAGGGGGACCGCGAAGCGCAGGCGCGGGACTGTCGCCGCCTGGCAGGGCAGGTCGGGACTTCCGGGCCGCTCAATCGGGCTAAGGCTGTAGTTGAGTCCCTGCTGGAGCACGAGCAGGGGCTTGGTCGATGCGATCGGGCTCGGCGGATGGGGGAGCGCAGGCTCCCCGACGGGAGCCACGGCCGTCGCGCTGAGCAGGGCGACAACCGTCCATTCGTTGTCGATCAGGGAGAGGTACGCGGCAGGGCCCGCTCTGATCGGGCTCGAAGTTTGGGTCGGAACCAGGCTGGGCACGCCGGCCTGCCGGATGCCGGGTGAAGGCGTGGACGCGACCGCCGCCGGCGAGGACGCTCGGCTCCAGGGCTGCCAGACCACCGCGGCCAGCAGGACAACGACGGCGATCGCCAGGCCGATTGGCGCCCGGCTGCCGCCCCGCTGGAGCCGGACGAGCGGCTGCTCGGTGCCCCTGGCATCGAGGCCTGGCTCACGATGGTCCGGCAACCGATCTGTCAACCGGGGGACCTTCGGCGGGTCACTCGCCAACCGCCGACGATCAAGCCGATCGCGGTCAGAATTGGACGCCTGCCCATGACATCTCCTCAGCCTCGGCGTTTGGTCGTCAAGTATGCCGCCGGGGGACTTGTCCTGAGCGCGGTCCAGCCACGGGACATGCGGATTCCGGATGACATCTCGATTGTCGCCGTCGACGGGGAAGCGGCCAGCGATTCGAGGCACGACCGCCGCATCC
>JBBRIV010000340.1:0-2863 GCA_038220425.1 Candidatus Limnocylindrales bacterium | reverse complement strand
CGAACCCATCGACAGCCTGTCGTTTCGCCACGGCATCCGGACCGTGGAGCTCGATCGGACCAGCGTGACCACCGAGGCCGGCGACGGCGACTTCTGCTTCGTCGTGAACGGCGAGCGAATCTTCATCCTGGGCACTAACTGGGTCCCCCTCGACGCCTACCACTCGCGCGACCTCGAGCGGATCGCGCCGATTCTGGAGCTAGTCGACGACCTGGGCTGCAACATGATCCGGTGCTGGGGTGGCAACGTCTACGAGAACGACCTGTTCTACGACCTGTGCGACGAGAAGGGGATCCTGGTCTGGCAGGACATGGCCATGGCCTGTGCAATCTATCCCCAGGATCCGGGCTTCCAGGAACAGCTCCGAGTCGAAGTGAGCCAGGTGGTCCAGCGCCTGCGCCAGCACGCCTGCCTGGCGGTCTGGGCCGGCGACAACGAGTGCGACCAGAAATACCTGTGGGGCGGCCGGCGACGCGACCCCAACGCCAACGTTCTGACCCGGGCGGTGATCCCCGCGGTCCTGGCCGCCGAGGATCCCTCCAGGCCGTACCTGCCCAGCTCGCCCTACGTCGATCCGATCGCCTTCGAAATCGGCGAACGATTCCTGCCCGAGGATCATCCGTGGGGGCCGCGCGACTACTTCAAGAGCGACTTCTACCGGGGCACCCTGTGCCACTTCGCCAGCGAGATGGGCTATCACGGCTGTCCCGAACCGGCCTCGGTCAAGCGGTTCATCACGCCCGACAACGTCTGGCCTTATTCGGCCAACGTCGAATGGCTGCTCCATTCGACCTCACCCATCCCCGGCCTGGATATCCACGACTACCGGGTCGAGCTGATGGCCAGCCAGGTCCGGGTCCTGTTCGGCAGCGTGCCGGCCAGCCTCGAGGAGTTCGCCTTCGCCAGCCAGGCCTCACAGGCCGAGGCACTCAAGTTCTTCGTAGAGATGTTCCGCTCGGCCAAATGGCGGCGGACCGGGATCATCTGGTGGAATATCGCCGACGGCTGGCCCCAGTTCTCGGACGCTGTGGTCGACTACTACCTCGTCAGGAAGCGCGCCTACGAGGTCCTCAAGCGGATCCAGCTACCGGTCTGCATCGTCATCCGCGAGCCGGTCGACGGCTGGCACGAGGTGGTTGCCTGCAATGACAGCCGCGACGATGTCCAGGTGGCCTTCACGGTCCACGACGTCGATAGCGGCGCGGGCCTGGCCGGCGGGCAGGCCATCGCAGCCGCCGATGCCGTCACCGTCGTGGCCCGGATCCCTGCCCGGGACGACCGCCAGCGCTGCCTGATCCTGGAATGGGACAGCACCCTGGGTCCGGGCCGCAACCACTACCTGGCCGGCCTGCCGCCGTTCGGCCTCGAGCGCTACCGGACCTGGTTGGAGGCGGCCGGGCTGCCGGCCTGAAGCCACAGCTCGGCCGGCCCCCGGAACTGGACGCGCTCCTGCCAGCGCAGGCCGTCCGGCTGAAGGTGGAGGTCGGGCGTGGCGGCCAGGAGGGCCTCGATGACGATCCGGGCCTCGAGCCGGGCCAGCGGCGCGCCCAGGCAAAAGTGGACCCCGGCACCCATCGAAAGGTGGCCCGGCCGATCGGCCCGGATGTCGAACGTGTCGGGGTCGTCGAAGAAGCCCGGGTCGCGATTGGCCGAGCCGATCAGCTGGAAGACCATCTCGCCCTCGGTCAGGGTCGCCTCGTGGACCCGGTGGGTTGCCTTGATCCGCCGGAAGTTACGCTGCTTGGGGGCGTCGTAGCGAAGCGATTCCTCGATCGCCCTGGTCATCAGGTGGGGGTCGGTTCGGAGGGCCGCCCACTGGGCCGGATCACGCAGGAGCAGGTGGACGAGATTGCCGATCAGGTTGGTGGTGGTCTCGTGACCGGCGGTCAGGAGGGTGTTGCAGGTGGACAGCAGCTCGCCCCGGGTCAGGCCCCGCCCATCAGTCTCGGCCGAGGCCAGCCCGCTGATCAGGTCGTCGCGTGGTGCGCGAGCGCGGTCGTCGATGAGGGCGGACATGTACTCGAACATCTCGAGCAGGCTGGCCTGGGCGGTCAGCGAGCGATCGAGATCCGTCCGCCCCGAGCCCTGGAACGACAGGATGTCGGCCGACCAGCGCCGGAACAGGGCTCGGTCTTCGGGCGGCGCCCCGAGCATCTCGGCGATGACGATGACCGGGACCGGGTGGGCGATCGCCTCGACCAGGTCCCACGCCGCGTCGCTCGCGGCGACCTCATCGACGAGCTGGCCGACCAGCCCACGGATCCACGGCTCCAGCCCGTCAACCATCCGCGGCGTGAAAGCCTTCTGGACCAGCGAGCGCATCCGGGTGTGGTCGGGCGGATCGGACGCGATGACGTCCTTCTGCGAGAAGTAGTGCTCCAGCGAGCCGATCTGGGTGCGGTCGGCGGCGGGCATCGTCGAGAACAGCACCTCGTGACGCCGCTCGTTGGACAGCGCTTCGCGGTCTTTCAGGGATGCCTCGACATCGGCGTGGGTGCTGAGCACCCACGAGTTCCAGGTCTGGCTCCACAGGACGGGCTGCTCAGTCCGCAGGCGCCGATAGATCGGGTACGGGTTGGCCATCATCGCGGGCGAGTCGAGCAACGCGTCGAGGGCCGGATTGGCGAAGGATTCGCGCTCGTGCATGACCTGACCCTCTGGCTGGGACCGTAGCAGTGCTGCTCGATGTGTAGATCTCAGAGTAGCATTGCACCATGAGACCGATCTGGCGGGTTTCGCTGACCTTCATTGCCTACTACGCCGCCACCGGCGCAGCCTGGCCGTACCTGCCCATCTACTACCGGCAGCTCGGGCTCAGCTTCGAGACGATCGGCTTCCTGGCCGCCATCGCCGCGACCGTCAT